>JANLVQ010000048.1:0-26694 GCA_031364085.1 Chitinophagaceae bacterium | reverse complement strand
TTAAACTAATGTCATCAGATGTATATCCTTTTTTTATATCACTAATTACAGATTCTTTACCACTTTCTTTAGTTTTATTTCTAATTTCAAAAGATTCATAATAACCTAAATCATGTTTCGCATTTCCGATTAATGTACCTGGTTTTTCTCCATTAATAATTAATATAGAAGTGATTTTGCTTTCTAATAGTGAATCTGAATCAAAACTTATTGGTGTTGCAAATTCATTGATCACTCTAGCATGACCATTGTAAATATTGTTACTTAATTTTCCAAAACCCATTCTTGGAACACTAGCATCTAAATAATAAAAAATATTATCTAAGGTTAACTCACAAATTACATAATTAAATCTGTCCATTAAAGGATACATGCTATAAACAACTCCATGAGTTCTGGTACTCAGCATAACAGGATTGGCTAATAATCCACCTTTTTTCAACATGGCTGTTAGCAGTAAATTAATTTCTGCTTCATTACCATTTTTATTTTTAAAAATGGTTTTAAGTGGGCTTCTTAAGTACTTACTATTATGATTAGTGCAAGTAAAATTATCTCTGATATATTCAAAAATGCTTTTAGCTTTTTCGAAATTATTTTTTGTGTTTTTTGTAATATCAGCAATAATATCATCTAACCAACTATTATCCTTTGTAATAGCTAAACCAAAATCTTCATCTTTCATTAAATCAGTACAGACTTGCTGCCAAGTGCCCATAATATTTCTGTAGGTAAGCGGTTGCCTATATTCTGCTAATTGAAATTCAATACCTGCCAAATGATTTTTTAAAGTAGATGTAAAATTTTCTTCTTTTAAAGCAGGTACATCTTTCATTGCCCATTTATAATCTGATACTGATGCTGCAAATTGAGTACGTTCAGTTGTTGCAAGTCTTGTATTTCTTCCATAAATAAGATTTTTTACAGTTGACTCTGAAACTACAAAATTTTCAAATCTATCCACTTTTGTTTCTTGAAAAAAAGGTATGTAGCCATGTGAAAGCTTAACATAATAGAAAAATTCTGGAAAACTTACATTGTATTCACTCCATAAACAAGGGTATTGACCTTGAAAATCCCAAGGCTGTAGATTAAACAAAAAATCAGAAACTAATTTATATTCAAACTCAACAATAGAGCCTTCTTTAATGTTAGGGAAAGTGAATTTTTTTATAATGAGATTTTTGCTGATGACATCTTTAAAAATATTCGATTTTTCAAGTTTAGTTTCAACAACCTTTCCATTTTCTACATTATATGTAACTGCTTTTAAATTTTGCAACTCTTCTTCAGATGTACCATTTGAATAAATACCAATTTGTACATCGGCAACATTATATCCATTTTTCTTTAATATGTGTACTCTTTTATGACGAGTATATTCTAAAGAAAACCAGCCTTTATAATTACCAACAATTTCTGTGTTGCCTATATCAGAAAGTACAATAGCATTGGCATTGCTATCTAATGCATAAGGTTTTGGGGCGAAGTCTTCTGTGTAAATTTTTCCGAATTTGATTTTTAATTTTTCTTGTGTATAGCAAAAATTAACAACTATACAACATACAGCAGTTAAAAAGAGTTTCATAATAAGAGTTAAGTTTTTGGTAGATTAAACTTAACAATATTATTTATTTTTTTGAAGAATTAATAAAAAATATGAATTGTTATTGGTAAAGATGATTAAAATCATCTAAAAATGGGCTGCTATAGTATTTGCAGAGAGGAAGGGATTCGAACCCTCGAAACAGTTTCCCGTTTACACGCTTTCCAAGCGTGCTCCTTCAACCACTCGGACACCTCTCTTTTTGATTTAAGAATTTTTGATTTAAGATTTACGATTTAAAACCAAAAATCTAGAGCAGCGAAAATAATGTTGAAAGTTTATCTATTTACATATTATTTAAGTATAGGTTTTGTTTTAATAATCTCTTTTAATATTTAAGGAAATTTTCTTGAATTTGATTTGTCACGAAAATTCATGATAATTATCACTTTTATGCTTTTAAGTGATTACTACTTTTGTGTTCTGAAATGAGATGCTTTTCATTATCAAGTTCTTTTCCTTCTTATACAATTCCTTAAATTAAAATCAATTTTATGAAAACTTCATATAAAATTTTAGTCCTTCTTACTTTAACTCTTGCATTACAAAATTGCAGTGCTCCA
Organism: Chitinophagaceae bacterium; assembly: GCA_031364085.1. Classification (GTDB taxonomy): domain Bacteria; phylum Bacteroidota; class Bacteroidia; order Chitinophagales; family Chitinophagaceae; genus CAIVPM01. Next base: position 24,525 of record JANLVQ010000048.1, on the reverse strand, counting down.
AAAACATCAGCTGTACAACAAGCCCCCAGAATTATAGAAAAAGAAAGAATTATTAGTAAACCATTTGATGCAGTTTGGCAAACATCAATTGAGTGGTTTGCTACACATAACACACCAATTAAAAACTTAGATAAAAGCTCAGGACTTATTTCAACAGAATATAGTGTGTCTATTGGTGATGCAAGAAGATATATGGAATGTGGAAGTGTTAGAACTGCATTTATTATGGGCAAGTCAGAATTATCCAATTTTACTGGTAATTTTAATGTACTAATTAAGAAGCTGGGCGATAACTCTACAAAAATAAGTGTAAACGTATTTTATGGAGCCTCTATTAACCAATACAGAACTAATGGTTTACTAAGTTCAGGATATACATTGGCGTCGAGCACCACAACAACTTGTGCATCAACTGGATTATTAGAAAGAGAAATTTTGAATTATATAGAAGCAGGAAATTAATAACCATTTTGATTTAGGACTAAATAATCTGTTTACCTATTAAAAAATAGTACACTACTTCTCTTTTAAAATTTATTGTTATGAAAAGTCATAATTATAATAAAAAAGTTTTTTAATTATTTATTGTTATTTCAATTTTGGTTGGAAGTTCTATAACAACACTTGCTCAATCTGGTTTTCCATTTGCATATGGTGATCAAGTAATTTATTATCCAAAATTATCAAGCAAAACACAAAATATTGAAGCTATCAAATTAGGTTTAGCACAATCTTTAAAACGAGTTGGCCAGATATATGATATAGCTGAAAGTAAAACTGTAACTGCAAAAGACATTAAAAGTATTAATGTTTCTAACGATAGAATTGATGTTGAATTAAAAGGGAAAAACAATAAGCTTTCTTGGTTTTTTTCTGTTATAGATGACAGCACAATGGTATTTATTGGCAAACGAAATGCAGGTAACTATATTTTTCTTCCCTCTGCTGCAAATTTTGCATTTGCCGAGTTAGATGCTGCACAACAATTTGCAGATAATATTTATGCAATTCAATATCCAAATATTAATAAGGTTCGTGATTCTTTATTAGCAGTATTTGAAGAGAAGTTGCAAAAAAATAATTCAAGCAATCATGAAGCGACAATAAAAGATGAACAAAAAGCTTTGTTTTTATTGGCAGATACTGCAAGTCAGAAAATGGATTATTTTGGTTCAATAAAAATATACAATAAAGCCGTTGAATTAGATGAGTTCTCTTACCCTAAAGCATATGCAAATCTGGCTTTATTATATGCCCAAATTAATTTTTTCGATTATGCAATTTTTTGTATGCAAAAATATATTTGTCTTGAAACTAATGCCACAGCATTACGAGGAGCAAAAGACAAAATATACGAGTGGGAAGGTTTGATTTATTATTGATGATTATTGCAACTATGCTTAAAAATTTCAAACATATTATCAAATTAGCATTTTTAATTTTATTAGTTCATTTCCAAACAATAATATCAGCACAAGAGCATGTTGATAAAATAAACTTTACTCAAAAAGATTCTATTCTAAAAATTGATCTGCAATTAGCTAAGAAACAATTGTATCAATTATTATTACAGAATCTATCCACTATAGAAATCAATCAACAAAATTATTCAAATACATTCAATTTAGGCAGTCCTATAAATGTTTATCTCTCAAACAACGGATTAATGTTTGCTTGCTTAAACAACAATTCAGCTGAAATTAAATTTTCGGAAATAATAGATTATCCATTTAAAATTTATGTTATAGAAAATAACATTCAAAATTCAGGTATAACTACAGAGTATAAATTAAAAATTGGGTCAATAATATTATCAGTAAAAAACAATCAATTGTTTATACTTAAAAAAATAACTAATCAATTCAAACAGCTACAGAAATATTACAACGATTTTTATTTTAAAATAAATGAGTTTGAGCAACAAGTATTTTTTGAAAATTCTAAGCAATACAATACAGCTATAACCGAAGATGTTCGCAAATGTATTATTCAAGCTGAAGCATTTACTAAACTTTATAATTATCAAAAAGCCATTGAAATAAATTATGAACTTATTTCAATTCAACCAACAGCTTATCCAAACGTATATTTAAATTTTGCCATTCTATTAGCAGAAACTAATAAACTTAATTCAGCCATTTATAATATGAAAAAGTTTTTATTATTAACCCCAACAAAAGAAGATGAGCAGTTTGCCAAAACTAAAATATCTGAATGGGAAATTATACTGAACAATTAAATTTTTAAACATGTTCAAGATTAAACTCATAATAATTATTCTAATACTTTTTCAAAGTCAATCCTCACTTTGTCAATCTGCTATTGGACAGTTAGAAAATATGACTGGACAAAAAATAAATAGATATAACACAAGTAATTCATCTGGCTATGATATGAATTCTATGATTTCAGGAATGATTGCACAAAGTATGATTAATTCAATTTTTAATTCAAATACTAAAAATTATTATACTGTAAAAGAAGCTAAAGTGCAAACAACTTACCTTACTACAGAAATTGAAGGAGAAAAATTAAGAATTGAACAAAAACTTACAATCGATAAATATAATAGATTGATGAAGAGCTATAAGTTTATAAACGATTCCTCAGCACTTCACTATACATCTTTTAAAGAAAAAAAAGAATTAACTGCAGAACAAAAAAAGGCAACTTGTATAAAAGCACAAAAAGAAATTAACCGATTAACTAAATTAAAAGCAGATTTTCAAAAACAAATAAACGAACTTGAAAAGTGGAGTTCGAATCTTGATGGCTATAAAAAAGATTTTATTGATGATAGAAATAAAAACACTGAAGGTTGGGTGGACAATGTATTGGATGTGGTTCCAATCGAAAAGATAAAAGCAGGAGCAAAAACAGTTAAAGAACTTTCAGATGTTAAAAAATTAGAACAGTCATTATCAGCCACCAAAGTAATAAATGCTTCCACTAAAATGTATTTAGACAATACTCGAAACGAAGGATTTAAAGACAAACATTTAGACCAAATATTACTCACTAATAGTAACTTTTCTAATACTGGTGTTTTAGTTGAAGAGTTAGCTGTACTTGCTCCAACTAAATATCAAGAATCAATTACACAGGTAGGTAAAATATTACAAATTGAAGGTTCAACATTAAAAATTTACGATGATATTGCCGATGGGAAAAAATTAGAAACCAAAAGTGATTATTTTGAGGCTGCCGGAAAAACAACACAAAATATTATAAGTGTGGCAGGCATATTTTGTCCATTAGTAAGAATAACAGCAGCAGGAGAACAACTTGTTGAAAAAGCAGCTTATGCAGCAATTTCTGATTATGCCATACATCAAATGTCTACATCAAAATCACAAAACGAAAAAGCTCAGGAATTTTTAAAAAATAAAATGTTAGACATCGATAATAAAATAAAAATATTAGAGCCAGATGTTGCAGAATATAAAAAAATAAATCCTGCAGGTTGCCCAATATCAAACTAGTCTGTTAACATACCTTTACTTTCTTAGCATTTAAATATTTTTTCTGCATTAGCAGTTGTAATAGTTGCAACTTCCTCTACACTAATTTCTTTTATAGCTGAAATTTTTTCTGCAATTAACTTAATATGTGCAGGCTCATTTCTTTTACCTCTAAATGGAATAGGAGTTAAATAAGGTGCATCAGTTTCTAAAACAATTGAACTTAATGGAACTTGTTTTAGTACTTCAAGTAACCCAGAATTTTTATAAGTAACCAAACCTCCTATTCCTAAATAAAAATTCATATCTAAAATTTTTTTTGCTGTAACAGCATCATCTCCAAAGCAATGAAAAATTCCAGTGAGTCCTTTTTTAGAAAATGGCTGTACAACTTCGATAGCCTCTTGAATGGCATTTCTAGTATGAATTACAATAGGCTTATTTCTATCTAAAGCCCATTGCATTTGAATTTCAAAAGCATTAAATTGCTGATGAGTAAATGTTTTATCCCAATAAAAATCCAATCCAATCTCGCCAATAGCAACAAATTCTTTTTTATTCATCCAATCCTCAACAATTTTTAACTCATCTACATAATTTTCTTTAACTGAACAAGGGTGTAAACCCATCATTGCAAAACAGCATGATGAAAATCGCTCTTCTAACAAAATCATCTCATTATGATGAGAAGAATCTATGGCTGGTAAAAAATATTTTTTTACATTTTCTTTTTGTGCTCTATCTATTACTGAGTCTATATCTGAGCTAAAATCTGATAGGTAAATATGTGTATGAGTATCAATAAATTTCATAATGTTTTTTATGCCGAACAAAATAAAAGAAGCAACGTTCCGTTTATAATATGTCAGAAATCAAGAACTAATATAACACCTGTAGAAAGGAATTATTAAAGTCTGTTTTCATAGGGTACGGATTAAACACGGGCTGGGGTTTCTACCTCTGGCCTTTCCGTTTTATAGTAATAGGTAATTAATTATAAAAAATGATTAGCTATTGCTTTTTATATTTAACTAATTTAATTCTATTGGTTCAGTTAACTCCCCTTCCCATTTGCTTACAACAGAAGTTGCTAAAGCATTGCCTACAACATTTGTAGCTGAACGAAACATATCACAAAAATGATCAATGGGTAAAATTAAAGCAACCCCTTCTGGTGGTATATTAAACATAGCACAAGTGGCTAATACAACAACTAATGACGCTCTTGGAACTCCAGCTATTCCTTTACTGGTTAGCATTAAAACTAATAACATAGTTAATTGAGTGCCTAAATCTAAATGCATACCATATGCTTGAGCTATAGCCAAGCTTGCAAAAGTCATATACATCATACTTCCATCAAGATTAAAAGAATAACCTAATGGCAAAACAAATGATACTATACTATTTTTACATCCAAATCTCTCTAATTCTTCAGTCAGCTTTGGAAATACTGCCTCGCTACTAGTTGTGCTAAAAGCAATTAATAAAGGACCTCCAAGTCTTTTTATTAAATCCTTCATTCTATCTTTTAATATTAAATAACCAACAAAAAATAAAAGAATCCATAGAATTAATATTCCCAATAAAAAATAAACAAAATAAACAAAGTAGAATTGAAAAATTCCTAACCCCTTTGCAGCAACTACTGCAGCTAATGCACCAAATACTCCAATTGGAGCAAAATTCATTACATAGTTTACCATTTTTAAAATAACATGAGAAACTAAATCAAATACTTTTATTAATGGTTTGGCTTTTTCGCCTAAAGCAGCGGTGGCAACACCAAAAAAGATGGAGAATATTACAATTTGCAGAATTTCATTTGTAGCCATAGCTTCCATAATACTTTTTGGAATAATGTGTTCTACAAAATTTTGTAATGAGAAAGATGAAGTTTTGGTCATTAAATCTTTAACTCCATCAGTATCAGCATGACTTAAATTTATTGTAGATCCTGGCTGAAAAACATTTACTAAAACCAAACCTAGTAGTAAAGAAATTAGAGAAGCACTAATAAACCAAAGCATTGCTTTTCCGCCAACTCTACCTACGGCTTTTAAATCGCCCAACTTTGCAATTCCAACTATTAATGTGGTAACAACAAGTGGGGCAATAATCATTTGAACTAATCGTATGAATATATTAGATAATAATTTTATGTTTTTAGCAAAGCTTTTAATAAATTCATCAGAAGCATTTACATGAACCAAGTATCCCACTAATAAACCTAAAACCATTGCTACCAAAATATAAATAGTCAAAAGATTTTTCTTAGCCATTTGTGTATTTTTTTGTGCCGCAATATACTTTTTAAAACTTTTATTTAGTCATTATCATTTTATTTTATAAACTTTTACTTGTGTAAACAAATAAACCTTTATTTTACGACTTCATTTTGAAACCTAAACAATACAATTATGAGTTTATTTAGAAAAAAATCTTTAGATGGACTAATGCTTCAAGCAGATGATTCAGAAAAAGGTTTAAAACGAACCTTGGGTGCTGGAAGCCTTATTGCTCTCGGTATTGGAGCAATAATTGGAGCTGGATTATTTGTAAGAACTGCTGCTGCTGCAGGCGAACATGCTGGTCCGGCTGTAACATTATCATTTGTTATTGCTGCTTTAGGATGTGCTTTTGCAGGCTTATGTTATGCAGAATTTGCTTCAATGATTCCAATTGCTGGTAGTGCTTACACTTATGCTTACACTACAATGGGTGAATTAGTAGCATGGATTATTGGTTGGGCGTTGATACTTGAATATGCTTTAGGTGCAGCTACAGTTTCAATAGCTTGGAGCGAATTTTTAAATAAATTACTCACACAATTTAATCTGGGATCTATTCCCTACGAATGGTCACATTCGCCATTCGAAAAAGCATTAGATGCATCTAACGTAATGCATCATGGCATTATGAATGTTCCTGCACTATTTATTCTATTCTTAATTTCATTATTACTTATCAAAGGTTCTAGCGAATCGGCTTTTGTAAATGCAATTATTGTATTTATTAAAGTTGCTATAGTTGTTGTATTTATTGTTATGGGTTGGAATTTTATTGACCCTGCAAACCACACTCCATATTTTATTCCAGAAAATGCCCCTGATGCTATTAAAGTAGATGGAAGTCATTATTCGTATAAAGATACTTTTAGGCATGGGTGGGGAGGTGTGCTAACTGGTGCAGCTATTGTGTTTTTTGCATTTATTGGTTTTGATGCAGTAAGCACTGCTGCTCAAGAAGCTAAAAATCCGAAAAGAGATATGCCTATTGGTATTTTGGGATCTTTGGTTATTTGTACAATTTTATATATTCTATTTTCTTATGTCTTAACAGGTGTTGCCCCTTACACAGACTTTGTAAAATCTGGTAAAGAAGCTTCTGTTGCTTATGCAATTGAAACTTATATGCTTGGTTATGGTTGGCTGGCTAAAGCTGTTACTATTGCAATTTTAGCAGGTTTCTCTAGTGTAATATTGGTAATGCTTATGGGGCAAAGTCGTGTGTTTTATACTATGTCTACAGATGGTTTATTACCAAAAGTTTTTTCAGATATACATCCAAAATATCGTACCCCATACAAATCAAATATGATATTATTTTTATTTGTAGGATTATTTGCAGCTTTTATTCCAGGAAGTGTAGCAGGTGATTTAACAAGTATTGGAACTCTATTTGCATTTGTTTTAGTTTGTGTAGGTATTTGGGTTATGAGAAGAAATGATCCGGATAGACCAAGACCATTTAAAACTCCTTTAGTTCCATTAGTTCCTATTTTAGGAATAGTAGTTTGCTCTGCAATGATTTATTCATTAGATAACAGAACTTTGTTATCTGCTTTTGTATGGATGCTGTTTGGATTAGTTATCTATTTCTTGTACAGCAAAAGAAATAGCAAACTCAAAGATTAAAAAAATAAAGTAAAAAATTTAGAAGAAGCTGACTCGTTCAGCTTCTTTTTATTTAGAGTAGTTTATATTAGCATTAATATTAAGTGAATGAAAAATTCTATTAACTATAAATATCTTTTATATCCTTTTGGATTGATGAGAACAAAAGAAATACTTAAAGTAAACCCTACTATAATACCTACTCGTATTGAATCGTCAGAATCAGTCATTTCTGTTTATTCATATACCGAAACTGATTTACAAAATGAGCTAAATATTAATGTACAACAATGTGAAAACTTTTCTAAAAACACAGATTTTGTAAAATGGATAAATATTGATGGGATAAATAAAAAAGTTGTAGAAACCTTAGCAAGCCAATTCAATATTCATACCCTTATTGTTGAAGATATTCAAAGTGTTGGTCAACGGCCAAAAGTGGATGAAATTAATAACCACCTTTTTTGTTTATTGAATATGCTTTATTTCAATCATGAAAAAAATTCAATTGAAAGTGAACAAATAAGTATTTTATTAGGCTCTCATTATGTACTAAGTTTTCAAGAAGATGAAAATAGAGATGTTTTTAATTTATTAAGAGAAAGATTAAAACTTTCAAGTTCTAAAATTCGCCAATCTAAAGCAGATTATTTGTGCTATGCTTTAATTGACATGATAGTTGATCATTACTTTATTGTTATGGATAAACTAGGCGATAAAATTGAAATGTTGGAAGAAGAAATTATTAAAAAACCAAATACTAGAAGCCTTGCAAAAATTAATCAACTTAGAAAAGAATTAATTGTACTAAAAAGAAATATTGCACCAGTAAGAGAACTTGTAAATGGATTAATAAAAAGTGAATCTAAGCTCATCAATGATAATACTACTAATAAATATTTTAAAGATGTGTTTGACCATGTAGTACAAGCAAACGATTTAGTTGAGAACTACAGAGATATGATGATGACTATGCAGGATTTATATATTAATCAAGTAAATCTAAAAATGAATGAAGTAATGAAAGTAATGACTATTGTTACTTGTTTGTTAGCACCTGCAACAGTTATTGGCGGAATATTTGGAATGAATTTCGAAAGAATTCCATATTTACACAATCAATATGGATTTTATATTGCAGTTTCCTTAATGCTGTTTATACCAGTTGGTATGATTTTTATTTTTAAAAGAAGAGGGTGGTTTTAATTGGAGAATTGTAATTTGGTATTTGTTATTGGGAATTAAGTATTGAATTAGACGTTATTTTCTAGAAATGCGTTGATGAATTTTGGGAAAGAATATTGGTTTATATTTTTCTTGTAAATCCAAAAATAATTTTCAAAATTAATTTTTTGTTTCAGTTCAATTGTGATGAATTGGCCTTTAATAATTCTATGAGTTAGCTTTTGTTGTTGTGTTGTAGAAATAGCAACTAATTCAAACTTTTCGTTAACCGATATTTTATTCAGTTTAGTTTTTATATTTTTAGCACTTAATTTTTCTTCTTCCTTTGATTCTATCAAATAAAATTCATGCAAGTTTTGCCAAATATCTTTTGCTGTTCTCTTACGAATTAATACTTGATTTTTATAATATAAGATTATATAATAAAACCAACGAGTTTGTTGAATTAGTTTTTTCTCTTTTACAGGAAGAACAGAAACAAGGTTTTGTTTATATGCTTTACAATCATTTTTAAAAATGCATGTAATACATTCAGGCAATTTTGGTTTGCAAATTGTTGCACCAAAATCCATGATAGCCTGATTGTAAACTGCTGGTTCATTTTTACCTAATAACTCTTGGGCAAGATGTTCAAAATATTTTTTTCCCTTAAGGCTATCAATGGGCAAATCAATACCATACACTCTCGATAAAACTCTAAACACATTTCCATCAACCACTGCATAGGGTTGATTATATGCGAAAGAAGTTATTGCAGCAGCAGTATATTTTCCAATGCCTTTGAGCTTTAAAATTTCACTATAATCCTTTGGAAAAATTCCATTGTATTTTTTTATAATTTCTCTGGCCGTACATAATAAATTTTTACATCTTCTATAATATCCTAAACCCTCCCAAAGTTTAAACACTTCTTCGTCCTTCGCAGCAGCAAGTTTTTTAATATTAGGATAATGTTGAATAAATTTATTGTAGTATGCTAAGCCTTGCTCCACTCTGGTTTGTTGTAAAATAATTTCACTCAACCAAATTTTGTAAGGATCTTTTTCTCCTTTCCAAGGCATCACTCTTTTATTATCTTTTTTATGCCAAGAAAGTAAAGCTGCAGAGAAATTAAAAGAAGTTTTTTTCAATGGATAGGCTTATTCATCAATGGCATTTGCCATAATTCTTGAACTCATTTTTTTTAGTGGGTTTGAACGAGCATCTGCATAACCTTTTCGCATTCTCACAATATCAATGGCTTCAAAAATTGCAGCTAAAAAAGAGGCATGGTTTGCAATGCCTTTACCTGCAATATCAAAAGCAGTTCCATGATCAGGACTTGTACGAACTACTGGCAAACCAGCTGTATAATTTACACCTTCTCCGATGGCCAATGATTTAAAAGGTATTAATCCTTGATCGTGATACATTGCTAAAACTGCATCAAATTTTTCATGTTGAGCACGTGCAAAAAAAGCATCTGAACTATAAGGGCCAAAAACCATCATATTCTTTTTAGCTTCTAAAATGGCCGGCCTAATAATGGTTTCTTCTTCTTTACCAATTAAACTTTCATCACCTGCATGAGGGTTTAAACCAAGAACAGCAATTCGAGGTTTATCTATTCCAAAATCTTTTTGCAGAGAATTGTTTATGATATTTAGCTTACTAATAATAGCCTCTTTAGTTATGGCATTTGCAATTTGTGATATGGGCAAATGTTCAGTAACCAACCCCACTCGTAAATTTTCTGCAACCATGAACATAACTATATCTTTAGCTTCAAAAACTTCTTTAAAATATGGTGTATGACCACTATGTTTAAATGCTTCGCTTTGAATATTTTTTTTATTAATAGGAGCAGTTACTAATGCATCAATTTTATTTTCTTTTAAAGCCTGAGTAGCTGTTGTTAAAGAAATTAAAGCATACTTACCTCCTATTTCATTTTGTATTCCTGGGTTAATTTGAATTTCATCTTCCCATGCATTGTAAATATTGAGTTGCTTATGATTTAGGCGACTTAAATCTTTAGTGATATTGTAATTAATATTTATTTCAGATAATCCTTTTCTATAAAAATTTATACACTTACTATTTGCAAAAACTACAGGAGTACATAAATTAAAAATTTCATTATTTGCAAATGATTTAATAATTAATTCTATTCCTATTCCATTAATATCGCCACAAGAAATTCCAATTATAGGTTTTTGTAATTCATTACTCATTCCAATTTATTTAAGTGTGTGAAGATAGGTTATTTTAAAAACTCTTTGCAAAAGCAAAGCAATAAAAACAAGTAATAAAGATCCAACAACATTTAACCATAAAAAACCTAACCCTATAATATTTTTACTATCAAGTATAAATAACACTACCACACATATTTCTGTAATCACAGCTGCAATTAAAACAGCTTTTGCTTGTACGTTTTTACAATAAAATGCAGTAAGAAATATACCTAGTATAACACCATAGAATAAGGAGCCTAATATATTTACTGCTTCAATTAAACTTCCAATACCAGTAGCTAATTCAGCAACTACAATACAAAATACACCCCATACTAATGTGTATATTTTAGATAAATTATATTGTTGTTTTTCTGTGAATATTTTTTTGGTGAATCTTAAATGAAAATCAATAATAGTACAGCTTGCTAATGAATTTAGTGCAGCTGCAATACTTCCCCATGCTGATAAAAATATTATTGCAATTAACAACCCAATTAATCCTTTTGGTAGAAAATCAATTACAAATCGTAAAAAAATATAATTGGTATCCTTACCATCAACTGATGATTTTGAAGCCACTGTATAATGAGATGCTAATCTTCTTAAAGAATCTTCCTGAGCTTTAAATTCTTTAATTTTTGATTTAACAACATCATTATTGTTTTGCAAAAGTTGTATGTTCAATACCTGTTTTTGTTCTTGAACTTTATAATAAGCATTTTGAACATTTGCAAATGAATCTTTGTAAACAGATTGATACACTTTTGTTTCAGCAGCTTTATCAAAAAAAACTGGCATTGGCTTAAATTGATAAAATACAAATAACAAAGCTCCTAATAACAAAATAAAAAATTGCATAGGAACTTTTACTAATCCATTCATCAATAAACCAATCTTACTTTCCGTATCATCTTTTGCTGTTAAGTATCTTCCTACTTGACTTTGATCTGTTCCAAAATAACTGAGTGCCAAAAAAAATCCTCCAATAACACCACTAATTAAATTGTATTTATCCTTCCATTCAAATCCATTTTTTGTAATTCCTGTTGTAATCACATTCAATTTTCCATTAGCTCCACTAATTTTTAATGCATCGATAAAACCAATTTCTTTAGGCAATAAATGAATGATGTAATACCCTGCTGCAAACATGCCACAAAAAATAATAACGAGTTGTAATGTTTGAGTATATGCAACAGCTTTTGCTCCACCACTTACTGTATAAATAATTAATAACCCTCCCATTAAAATATTAGTGTAAAAAATATCCCAACCCATTAATGAAGATAAAATGATAGAAGGTGCATAAATGCTGATGCCTGTTGATAACCCTCTCGATAATAAAAATAAAAAAGAAGTAAAACTTCTTACCTTAACATCAAATCTTTGTTCTAAATATTCGTAAGCTGTAAAAACTTTTAGTTTACTGAATAATGGCACAAATGTTACACTCAATACAACCATGGCAATGGGCAAACCAAAATAATATTGTACAAATCGCATTCCATCTGTAAAAGCCTGACCTGGTGCAGAAAGAAATGTAATAGCACTTGCTTGTGTACCCATTATGCTAAGCAAAACAAGGTACCATGGCATACTGCGATTACTTAAAAAATAACCATCTAAATTTTTTGTAGTTCTGCTTTTATATAAACCAAAGCCAATAATAATTAGCAAGGTTACTGAAAGCACTAACCAATCTAATTGACTCATAAAAAATAATTAGTAAAGCAATAAAACAAAATAATTTCTATCAATAAAATTAGTAACACAAAAACATACCATTTTTGCCAAGATGAGAAAAGTAGAATTTTATTTTCCTCTTTCATAAATTAATTTTTACTCGTTAATAAACCACTGGCTAACAAACCAAGCAATAAGCCAAGAACCAAGCCTAGTCTAATATTTTTGATGAAATACCCAATAAGTAAACCAATTATAATTAAAGTAATAGCTCCAATTTTTTTTCTTTGTTGCATACTAATTTTTTGGTAAAGAAATAATATTTGCCATTAATCTATAAGCACCAGAAACTCCTGCTGGCAATTGTCGAAACATAGCTAAACTTAAGTATACCATATTTCCTTTTCCATATTTTGCTATTGCTAAACTGCCAGTGCTAGGCTTATCGTTAGCATCTTGCATACTTAAAGGATATTCAAAACTACTATCGGCTTTTTCAATTTGATAAGTACTTCTTTCTTGAAACCAATTTTTAAAATCTTTTTGTGAGATGTGATTGGGTTGATGAAAAACTACATGATTGGGTAAAGCAAAACTTACTGGTGCATTCTCTTCAGTTATTCTTAATTGTGCATTAATAGAAAAAGCATAAGGTCCAGCTTGTATTTTTTTCCCATTGAGAGTATTACTCTTAATATATTGTACAATAAGGTTTCCACCATTTTTTACATACTGATTTAAAATATCGTTTTTAATTAATAACCAATCGTAAATATTATAAGCTCTAATACCAGTAATTATGGCTTGATATTTTGAAATATTTGTTAATACAATATCCTTCTCTTTCAATATATCTACTTTATAGCCTAACTGCTGTAATCCTTCAGGAACAAAGTCTCCTGCTCCTACTATATACCCAATTTTTTTGCCAATAGTTTTAACCTTCAAACTCTTTACTTCAACACTTGCATTAGTGAAATAACTAATATTAGGAATATGATGGTATTGAATTTGGTGTAATGTTTTATTGTAAATACTTTTTGTTTTGGGTTCAACTAATTCAACAGTATATATTTTTTCTTCATCAGAATTAATTTTTATTGCAACTTGTTGCAAATTCTTTTCTTCATTAAATACTAATTCATGTTTAACTGGCAAAATATCATTGTTGATATTAAATTTTACTTCAAGATTTTTTGTATTGGATTGAACAGTTACTAGAGCTTTAACCTCTTTGTTTTTAATTTTCATTTTAATTGGAGCATCCACTTCCATTATAAGTTTTGGAATAATAGTTAAAGGTTCATATAACTCACCACGAACTGGGTCAACATATCTATACAATATAGGTTTTTTAAATTCATATTCTTGTTCATCAATTTTAATTTGAAATGTTGCAACAAAAGCTGGTACTGAATTTGATTCTCCTATCCAGTATTTATCTTCCACTTCAAACATATTATTTTGCATAGGTTTTTCTAGCCAATAAGGTTGAGTAAGTTTTCTATTTTCAGCTACGAAAATTTGTTTTGTAAATGAAAAATTAGAGCCGTTTAAAATACTTTTTTGAAGGGTTGTATCAAATTCTTCAACATTAATTTTTAATAGTTTTATTGGCACATTTTTTCTGTTGTAAATATTTAATGTTGCTTTTAATGTATCTCCTTGAATAATTTTTTCCCGATTACTTATAGCTTCTACAAAAATACCACTACAAGCCTCAATTATTTCTTGAATAGCAGAAAGTTTATAATTTTTCCAATTGCTACTTGGTAAATTTTGAACTAATTGAAAAAGTTTATTTAATGCTACTACACTTAATTCTGGCTCAGTAAATTGAAATTGTTTAATAATTGAATCAATAAGTTGATCAATGGAATTATTATCACTAATTTTCTTCCAACTTACATCAATATCATCCATCAAATCTTTATTAGCTTTTTCTCCAGCAGTATGTGAGAAATATTCATTTAAAACACCTCTTCGCTTTGGCCTTCCTTCACCCTGACTTTTATGCATGGTTCTAGCAATAGCACCAATTTCACCATAACTCATACCAAGTAAATTATTATATACACCAACATCAATTTTCAATTGATTTTCAGAAGTGGTATTATTTCCTCCAAAATTAAAAGTGTTCCATAAAATTCTTTTTGCTTGATGGGTTGTTACACCCATTGAAAATTGATGAGCAAATTTTGTAGCATCAGCAGCAGCAACAAAAGCTTCATTGGCAATTAAAGCACTAGCTGCATGATGCCCATGACCAGCTCTATTATCTGGTGGAAATCGTGTTATAATAACATCTGGTTTAAACTTTCGTATTACCCAAACCACATCTTCTACAAGTTTTTCTTTATCCCACATTTTCATGGTTTCATCTAAAGTTTTGCTATAACCAAATTCAAAAGCTCTGGTAAAATATTGTTCACAACCATCAATATTTCTGGCAGCTAAAAGCTCTTGAGTTCTAATTAAACCCAAATCAATTCCTTGTTCGCTGCCAATTAAATTTTGTCCTCCTTCACCTCGTGTTAAACTTAAATAAGCAGTTCTGTACAATTTTTCTTTAGCTAAATAAGGTAATAAAGTATTGTTTTCATCGTCGGGATGTGCCCCAACGTAAAGTACACTTCCTAAAACTTTTAATTTTTTTATTTTCAGAAATATTTCAGAGCTATTTGAAGTTTGCGAAAAAAGTTGATTAGAAAAAAGGAGAAAAAAGATAATTGTAATTTTATTCATAAGGCAGAATGATAATAGTTACGAAATTAAAGAACTACAAATAAAATTAATTACCGCTTAAAAATTGTTTTATTTTTACTTCCCGATGGAAACAGATGCTAAGAATATAAACTTTAAACTTGCCGAGGAATTTATTCATTACACCAATCGTTCCATTTTTTTAACAGGTAAAGCTGGTACTGGTAAAACCACTTTTTTAAAATACATTAAAGAACATTCTCAAAAACAAATTGCAGTGGTTGCCCCAACAGGTGTTGCTGCAATAAATGCAGGTGGTGTTACCATACATTCTTTTTTTCAATTACCCTTTACACCATTTGTACCACAAAAATTAAATTGGGGAGATAAGAATGAGTTTGTCACTGATAAACAACACTTACTATCAAAAACTAAACTGAACAAAGAAAGAATTGCCATCATCCAAAAATTAGAACTACTAATTATTGATGAGATAAGTATGGTTCGATGTGATGTTTTAGATGCTTTAGATACGATTCTTCGTCACTACAGAAATCAACACAATAAGCCTTTTGGTGGCTTACAGCTTTTACTAATTGGCGATTTATATCAACTACCACCTGTTGTTCCAAATGAAGAGTGGAGTTTACTTTCACAATATTATTCAAGTCCGTATTTTTTTGATAGTATGGTGATGAAAGAAACTGAGCCAGCCTATATTGAACTTGAAAAAATATACCGACAAGATGACGAAAACTTTATTGATTTATTAAATAAAATAAGAAATAATTCATTAGATGAAGATGCTTATGAAATATTGCAAAAACATTACAAACCAGAGTTTAATGCAACCCATGAAGATGGGTTTATTACCTTAACAACTCATAATAAAAGAGCAGATGCAATAAATTCAGAAGCATTACAAAATCTTACATCAGTATCTTATTTTTTTAAAGCAATTATTGAAGATGACTTTACAGAAAAAATTTATCCAGTTGAAGAAAACTTAGAATTGAAACTTGGTGCTCAAGTAATGTTTACCAAAAATGATTTAGATAAAAGCAAAAGATACTTTAATGGCAAAATTGGAACCATTACAAAAATTAATGAAAATGAAATTTTTGTGAAGTGTAAAGAAGATGCAAATGAAATTAAAGTTGATAAGTATAGGTGGGAAAATATTAAGTATGCATTGAATATTGAAAAACAAGTTATTGAAGAAACCGTAATTGGCTCATTTACACAATATCCTTTAAGATTAGCTTGGGCAATTACCATTCATAAAAGTCAGGGTTTAACTTTTGATAAAGCTATAATTGATGCTGGTAGTGCTTTTGCAGCAGGACAAGTTTATGTTGCACTAAGCAGATGTAGAACTTTAAATGGAATTGTTTTAGTAAGTAAAATCACCAACAAAAATTTATTTGTTGATGAACATATTTCAAATTATTGTAAGAAAAATAAAATTAATCAACTCAAAGAAAGTCTTGACTTTGAAAAAAAATTACACCATTTTTTTACCTTACAAGAATTATTTAATTACAACAATGAAGCCTTTTCAAATTCAAAATTATTAGGCATTATAGAAGAACATGAAAACACTTTTACAAAACCATCTTTTGAATTCAGCAATAATCTAACTCAAAAAATAAATCATTTATTAAAAGTGGGGAATGGTTTTTACCAAGAATTAAATACATTAGAAAATAATAAATTATTTATTGAAGAGAATAATTCTTTGCAAGAAAGATTTAAAAAAGCTGTTATTTATTTCGTACCAGAATTAAACAAAACCATTGAATTCATTGAGTTTTGTACTATTGTAACCGATAATAAAAATTATTCAAAAATAATAAATGAATTATTAAAATCAATTTTTGATTTACTGAATTTGAAAAAATACATTTTAGAAAATTTAATGAATGGATTTGAATTTGAAAAATATTTAAATGCTAGAAAACAATACATTCATCCATCATTTAAAGTAAATACTTATTCCGGAAAATCAACTTCTACATACCAGCATAAAACAAATCCAGTTTTGTATAATATTTTAAAAGATTTAAGGGATGAGATTTGTGAAGAAACTGGAGAAGAAATTTTTATGGTGGCCAGTACTAAAAGTATAGATGAAATGGCAACCTATTTACCTCAAACCAAGGCTGAATTACAACAAATCACTGGATTTGGAAAAATTAAAGTAGAGCATTATGGTTTTATTTTTTTAGAAGCTATTATTAACTATTGTAATCAACATAAACTTACTTCTTTAATTCATACAAAAACTAAAATTGTTGAAAAAAAAGAACAAAATAAATCGCATAAATCAAGTACCAAAGAAGTTTCATTAGAATTATTTAAAAATGGAAAAGCCATTCAAGAAATTGCTATTGAAAGAAATTTAGCCACCACAACTATTGAAGGTCATTTACTCAATTTCGTTTCAAATGGTACAATTAAAATTGAAGAGTTGCTACCTAATCATAAAATTGAAACCATTGAAAAAGTACTTCTTGAGTTTGATGAAAGACCATCATTAACCCTAATCAAAGAAAAATTAGGCGAAAATTATACTTATGCTGAAATACGTTTTGTTGAAGCCCACATTGATTTTCAAAATAGTAAAGCCTCTCTGATTGAATAGTCTAATATTGCAATAATTTTTATCAAATGATTCCTTATAAAAAATTTGTTTTACAGAATGGCTTAAGAGTACTTATTCATGAAGATAAAAGCACTCCAATGGCTGTTGTAAATGTAATGTATGATGTTGGTGCAAGAGATGAGAACCCCAACAAGACTGGCTTTGCTCATTTATTTGAGCATTTAATGTTTGGTGGCAGTATCAATATTCCTGAATATGATACTCCTTTACAAATTGCTGGTGGAGAAAATAATGCTTACACCACTAACGATTTAACTAATTATTATTGTCAGCTTCCTGCAGAAAATATTGAAACAGCTTTGTGGCTTGAAAGTGATAGAATGTTAAGTTTAGCCTTCAATGAAAAAAGTTTAGGTGTTCAACGAAAAGTAGTTTGCGAAGAATTTAAAGAGCATTATATCAACAAACCTTATGGTGATATATGGGCAAAAATGCGTGATCTCACTTACACAACTCATCCCTATAAATGGATGACTATTGGTAAAGAATTGAGCCATGTTGAAAATGCAACTTTACATGATGTACAATCTTTCTTCAAAAAACATTATAGCCCAATCAATGCCATTGTTGTAGTTGCAGGCAATATTGATACTAACTATGCAGTTGAACTTGTAGAAAAATGGTTTGGCAATATTCCGTCTGGTGAAAAATATCAAAGAAATTTACCAATAGAACCAAAACAATTAGCAGCAAAAGTTTTAGAAGTTAAAGCTGATGTGCCTTTTGATGCATATATTAAAGCTTGGCATATTGATTCTCGTTTAGAAAAAGGTTATTATGTTGCAGATTTAATTACTGATATTTTAGGTGGTAGTGGTTCATCTCGTTTATTTCAAAAATTAGTAAAAGAAAAACAAATATTTTCTAACCTCGATTGTTTTCATTTTGGTAGTGTTGAAAAGGGTTTGATAGCTATTGAAGGTAAATTAGTTAAAGGCAAAACATTTCAAGAAGCAGAAGATGCTATTGAAGAGGAATTGAATTTGATGAGAGAAAACTTGGTAAGTGAAAACGAACTAGAAAAAGTAAAAAATAAAACCGAAAGTGTTATTGCATTTGAAGATATGGCATTAATGAGTAGAGCAAATAGTTTAGCATTTTACGAACTTTTAGGCGATGCCGAATTAATGAAAAATGAATTAGAAAGATATCAAATTGTAACTTCAGAAGATATTTTAAACTACAGTAATCAAATTTTTAATCAAAATAATAGCAATACTTTAAGATATTATAGTAACAATTAAGCATTATGCTCAACAGAACAGTTCATCCACATATAAAAAGCCCTCTTGAATATTCTTTAGATTTAAAGCCTTACTCTTTTTCCACATTAGATAATGGAACACCTGTATATTCAATAGAAGCAGGAGAGCAAGAAGTAATGCATGTAGAATTAGTTTTTGATGCTGGTAATTGGTACGAGGATAAAAATATTATTGCAGCATCAACCAATTTTTTAATAAAAAATGGTACAAAAAATAAAACTGCTTTCGAAATAAATGAACACTTTGATTATTATGGTGCTTTCTTAAACAGAAGTTGTTATAATGAAACTGCTACAATAAGTTTACATACTTTAAGCAAACACTTACACCACTTAACGCCAGTAATTACTGAACTTTTAGAAGAAAGTATTTTTCCAGAATCTGAGTTAGACATCTACAAACAAAATCAAAAACAACGATTAGAAGTCAACTTAAAAAAATGTGATTTTGTTGCCAACAGATTAATTGATGAATCTTTATATGGTTTTCATCACCCTTATGGAAGGTATACTTCAACTTTAGATTATGATGCAGTTGATACAGAAAGTTTAATAAAATTCTATCAACAGTATTATCAAAATGGAAATTGTAAAATATTTATTGCCGGAAAATTACCTAAAGATTATGTAACTATTTTAAACAAAGCATTTGGTCATTTACCTTTTGGTAAAAATATTATTGCATTTAATTCAATTGCATTACAACCTGCGAAAGAAAAAAAACTTACTATATTTAATGATACAAATGGTGTACAAGCTGCTGTTCGAATTGCACGTCCATTTCCAAATAAACATCATCCAGATTTTCAAAAAGCTTTGGTTTTAAATACAATTTATGGTGGTTTTTTTGGCTCGAGGTTAATGAGTAATATTAGAGAAGATAAGGGTTACACTTATGGTATACATTCCTATCTTCAAAATTATATTCACCATAGTGCTTGGATGATTAGTACAGAATGTGGTCGTGATGTTTATGAAGCTACTATTGAAGAAGTGTATAAAGAAATGAAAATTATTCAAGATGAATTGATTGATCAGGAAGAATTAGATTTAGTTCGTAATTATATGATTGGCTCAATTTTGGGTGATTTAGATGGCCCTTTTCAAATTATCAATCGTTGGAAATCATACATACTCAATAATCTTACAGAAGATTATTTTAAGAATGCTATTCAAACCATTAAAACGGTTTCTGTTGAAGAATTAAATGAACTTTCAAAAAAATATTTAAACCCAAATGAGTTTTATGAGCTTGTTGTTATTTAAAATTGCATTATGATAAAATTTTTTACAAAAGCTATACTAACTGCTGTAGCTGTTTTATTAGCTGCCTATATTTTAAAAGGAGTTTCAGTTGATAGTACTCTAACAGCAATGATTGTAGCAGTGGTATTAGGTTTGCTAAATAGTTTTGTTAAACCAATTTTAATTGTTTTAACTATTCCTATTACCATATTTACTTTAGGCTTATTTCTACTAGTTATTAATATTTTAATTGTTTACTGGGCTTCTGAGTTGGTAGAGGGATTTAAAGTAAGTGGCTGGGGAAGTGCTTTATTATTTAGTATTATCGTTTCATTTACCTCAAGCTTTTTAGAAAGATTGATTAATAAATATGGTGATGCAGAAACTAAAGACAACTAATATCTTCAACAAATAATTTTATAATATTATTCAATTTTTCTGGGGCTTCTAACATGCTCATATGCCCCACATTTTCTACAATATGTACGTAAGATTTTTTAGGTAAATGACATTGTTGCAAAACATCTTGCAGTGGTGCTGCAATATCTTCAGTACCCATAACAAATAAAACAGGCAATGTTGTTTTGATTAAAATATTAGTTGAATCATATCTATTCATCATTGCTGTAGAATATTGTTGTATTGCAATTGAGGTGAATTCTTTTCCTTTCTCAATTAAAGCTTCAACTTTTTCATTTTGAGTAAGTTTAAATTGTTTTGAAAATAGATTAGGAATGGTGTTTTTTAAAAAGGCAAAAGCTCCATATTCATTGATAGATTCAATACCTCGTTTACGAACCTCTTTCTTTTCTTCACTATCTGCAAAGGCTGTAGAATGAATTAATCCAAATGCAGTAAGGGTTTGATGATATTTTTTAGCATAAGCTAAAGTAATGTAACCACCCATACTATGACCCAATAAAATAATTTTTTGTTGTTGAGGAACTACATGATTAATTAAATCAAAAAGCCAATCTGCATAATCCTCTAAGGTAATATCATCTCCTTCAAGTAAACTTGAATTTCCAGAACCTGGCAAATCTGGAACAATGATTTGGTATTGTAGTTTTAGTTTATCAATTTGATTTTTCCAAATATCTTTATCTTCTCCAAAGCCATGCAGTAGAATAATAATATTACCCTTACCCTCATTGTAATAAGAAATTTTATTTTGATGAAGATCTAAGGATAACTGCATTCAATAATATAATGTTTATTTTAAACAGGGTCTGCTGTAAGATGAACTTTAGTCATATCGTAATAATGATTTTGCAATTGATGTACAAAATGAACATCTGGATTATGCCTTCTATCTTCTCTATACCACATATCAAAATGTGAAAAATTTCCTTTTTAGGGTGTAACTATTCTAAAAGGTCCTTTGGAATATTTAACTGAACCATCTTCATTAATTTGCTTAGTAAAATTCATATTTAATAAAGCAGCGTCAGTTAAAGGAATACCTTGTAACTTATCAGTTTCAAACCAAAATTCTTGCACTTCGGTTTTTACACAAACTTGTTTTTCATCTCCATTTAGTAAAACAACTTCTCCATCCCAAAATTTTCCTTCATATTCTGCTCTTAAGAAATCGCCAATTTTAATGTCATTAAATTTTACCATGTTCAATTAGTTTAGGGTTTAAATTTAAAATTATTTTTTAAACAAACCATTTTTATCTAAGAATTTATCAGCTCATCAAATATTTTTTCATCAAATCCTCCATTTCAACCTGATATTGTTGAGCTATTGTTGCTGATTCTGAAGTGTACTTTTCTTCTTTACCAGCATAAATAATTGCCCTACTTGCATTTACTAATAAACCAACATTCTTATTCATTCCATTCTTTGCAACATCATGTAAACTTCCTCCCTGAAAGCCAACACCAGGCACTAATAAAAAATGATCTGGAATAATTTTTCGAATTTGTATCAATTGTTCAGCCTGAGTTGCACCAACTACAAACATTAAATTATTAGTTGTACCCCATTTTGCAATGGTTGAAATTACTTTTTCAAAAAGATATGATTCGCCGGTTTTAAGCATTTCAAAATCCTGTGCACCTTTATTACTAGTTAATCCTAATACAATAGTGGTTTTGTTTTCATATTCTAAAAAAGGGCGAAGACTATCTTCTCCCATATATGGTGCAACTGTTATTGCATCAAATGGCAAGGTTTCAAAAAATGCTTTGGCATACTGAGCAGAAGTATTACCAATATCTCCTCTTTTAGCATCTGCAATTTTAAAATGAGTTGAGGGAATATAATGCAGAGTTTCTTCCATAATTTCCCAGCCTTTTGCTCCTAATGCTTCATAAAACGCTGTGTTAATTTTATAACTTACACAGAAGTTTTTGGTTGCATCAATAATAGATTTATTAAATTCTAGAACTGCATTTTTATGAGTTTGAAGATGTTTTGGAATTTTTTTTAATTCTGCATCTAAACCAACACATAAAAAACTTTTTTTAGAGAAAATTTCTTGAATAAGTTGTGGCTGATTCATATTGGTAAAATTGACTTAAAAAATAGTTTTACCAAAACTTATTTATCTATATTAAAAATAATAAAATATTTTCTGTTTTCAAAAATTCAGCAACAGCCTTAACTTATCTTCGCTTATGTTCTCAATTCAATTAGAAAATTTGGTTTTTAAAGCATTTCATGGATTATACCCAGAAGAAAAAATTATTGGTGGAAAATTTATTATAAACCTTTTAGTAAATTTAAATGCTATTAATAAAGAAAGTATAGAAATTAGTGAAACAGTAAATTACGAAAATCTCTTTCAAATTGTATCTTATCACATGAATCAGCCAACTGAATTATTAGAAAATGTATTAACGCAAATAGCTAATGATATTTTAAAGCAATTTAATCAAGTTCAAAGTATAGATATCAGTATCACTAAAAAAAATCCTCCAATTCAACAATTCACAGGAGATGTTACTGTAAGTTATCAAACCAAAAGAAATTAAATAATGAAATATTTTGTTTTCAATTTATTACTGTTATTTTCAACTGTTTCGTTTGCACAAGAAACAGCACTATTATTAAAAGAAGCTAAGAATTTTGAAATAGAATTTAAAGAACCTGAGGCTTTAAATGTGTACAAGCAAATTCTTGCTAATGAACCCAATCATTATTTATCATTACAAAAATCGGTTGAATTAAGTTGCAATATTGGAGCAAGAAAAAAAAATAATACCGATAAGAGAATTTTTTACGAATCGGCTTTAGCCTTTGCAATTAGAGCCATGCAGGTTGATAGTAACAATGCTAATTCTTACTATTTAATGGCATTAGTGAGTGGTAAATTAACCGAGGTTGAAGCAGAAAATAAAAAAAGAGTGTTATTGGTAAACGATATTAAAGTTTATGCCGATAAAGCTTTAGCTATAAACCCAAATCATGGTTTAGCCAATTTCATTGAAGGCAAATGGCATTACGAAATGCTAACATTAAATTGGTTTAAAAAATTTGCAGTTAAAACTTTATATGGCGGCTTGCCTGAACCAACAATTGAAGAGTGCATTAAATATTTAGAAAAATGCAAAAAACTAGAGCCTTATTTTGTATTGAATTATTTAACCCTTGCCGATGCTTATGAAGAAAACAATAACGCAATAAAGAAAATTGAAGTTTTAAAACAATTGGTTCGATTACCCAAAAGAACTTTTGATGATTTTGCCTATATTGAAAAAGGTAAAAAGATGTTAGAAAGTGAACAATAATTATATTTACAAAACCAACCAAAATGAATTTACAAGAACAATTTGAAGCTGCTGTTGCTAACAGCAAAACCTTAACAGAAAAACCAAACAACGAAATTTTGCTAAAATTATATTCATTATACAAACAAGCTACAAGTGGTGATAATGATGGTGAAACTCCGTCTAATCCTTTTGATTTTGTAGCAAAAGCAAAATACGATGCTTGGGAGCAGTTAAGAGGAACTTCAAAAGATAATGCATCTCAACTTTATATTGATTTAATCAATCAATTGAAAGGATAAAATTTATTAAAATAATTTTATGCAATACCTACCACAACTATTGTTTTTGTTGCTTTTTGTAATTGGAACTTTCTTATTTACAAAAAATATTTTAGTGATAAGAAGAAATATCTTGTTAGGAAAAGATGAAGAAATTAATGATAACAAAGCAGCACGTTGGAAAAACTTAATTCTTTTAGCATTGGG
>JANLVQ010000126.1:0-2002 GCA_031364085.1 Chitinophagaceae bacterium | reverse complement strand
TATGAAGGATTGTAATTTAATAATTAGTTGAAATAAAAAATGCCTCTACAATTTAGAGGCATTTTTTTGGTAAAACACTTTTATAATTATTCTGCAGAAGTTTTATCTGTAGTGGCTTCAGCGGTTGTTGTTGAAGTTTCTTCAGTTGTAGCTTCTATTTTTTTCTTACCAGCTCTACGAGTTTTCTTAACGGGTTCAGTAGATTCTGCAGTTGCAGCTACCACATGTTTACCATACACATCGTTAAAGTCAACCAATTCAATCATTGCCTTTTCTGCATTATCACCTGGTCTAATACCTAATTTAATAATTCTAGTATAGCCACCTGGTCTGTTTGCAATTTTAGGAGCAACAACAGTAAATAATTCTTTTACTGCTTCTTTATTTTGCAAATAACTAAATACTATTCTATGCTGATGACTAATTGATTCTTTAGTTTCAGCTTTTTTAGTTTTAGTTAATAATGGTTCAACATAAGTACGTAATGCTTTAGCTTTAGCCAAGGTAGTTACAATACGTTTGTGATTAATTAAAGAAATTGCAAGATTGCTTAATAAAGCTTCTCTGTGGGCTTTCTTTCTACCTAAATTGTTGATTTTGTCTCCATGACGCATAACTTTAAGTTTTTACATCTGTACCGTGTCAGGATTTACAGATGGTTTCTACTAAATAAATAGTAGTGGTGAATAATGATACAACTTGTGTTGTATTAGTTGTCAATATTATCTAAACCCATTTTCATTAAATCCATTCCAAATCCTAAACCTCTTTCGTTTAAAACTTGTTCAATTTCGCTCAAAGATTTTTGACCGAAATTTCTGAATTTCATTAAATCTTCTTGTTCATATTGTACCAATTCGCTCAAGCTGTTAATTTTAGCAGCTTTTAAGCAATTAAAAGCACGAACTGAAAGATCTAAATCTTCTAATGGAGTTTTTAATACTTTACGTAATTGTAATACTTGTTCATCAACAACATCTTCTTTCTTATCTTCTTTAGTATCGAAAGTTATATTTTCATCTGTGATGATCATTAAATGTTGAATCAAAATTCGAGATGCTTGTTTAACTGCATCTTCAGGATGGATAGTTCCATCGGTAATTACTTCTAAAATTAATTTTTCGAAATCAGTTTTTTGTTCAACACGATAGTGTTCAATTGAATATTTTACATTCTTAATTGGTGTGTGAATAGAATCGATAGCGATATAACCAAACACAGTATCTTTTAGTTTGTTTTCTTCACTAGGTACATATCCACGACCACGTGCAATAGTAAGTTCAATATCTAATTTAGCTGAACTATCCATTGTACAAAGAAGTAATTCTGGATTCATAACAGCAAAACTTGCTGTTTGTTCTCCAAGTTTACCTGCTGTTAGTTCAGTAATTCCTTTTACAGATAGATTAATTTTTTCAGCATGAACTTCATGTTCAACTGTTTTCTTAAATCTAACTTGTTTAAGGTTTAAAATAAGTTCTGTTACGTCTTCAGTAATACCTTTCATGGTTGCAAATTCGTGGTCTACACCTTCGATTTTTACACCAATAATTGCATAACCTTCAAGGCTACTTAATAATACTCTTCTTAAAGCATTACCAATTGTTAAACCATATCCTGGTTCTAACGGACGAAACTCAAATAATCCTTCAAAGTCGTTTGCTTTTTGTAAAACAATTTTGTCGGGTTTTTGGAAGTTTAAAATTGCCATTTTATATTTCCTTTTTTACTTCAATTTTATATGAAGTGATGATGAATAATTGATTATTATGAAATGTTATTGTTTGAATTGGATTATTTAGAATACAACTCTACAATTAACTGCTCTTTAATATTTTCTGGAACATGCTCTCTTTCTGGATATGTGATAAAAGTTCCTTTCTTTTCATTTTCATTCCAATCTACCCAACTAAACTTAGGATTTTTACCTTTTACTTTAGCTAGAATAGTAGAGCTTTCAACACTTTTAGGTGCATAACCAAGAACATCACCTGGCTTACAT
>JANLVQ010000313.1:0-5087 GCA_031364085.1 Chitinophagaceae bacterium | reverse complement strand
CAAATGTTACATCACAGCAACATAGCTTTAGGCACAGCAACAGGAGATGTTCAACTTAAACCTCCATTTTTTTTAAAACTCATGCAACCCATTATTAAAAAAATGATGATGAGTAAAAAACCTTATAAACCAAGTTTACCTACTGCAAAAGAATTTATTATTACAACCGAAAAAGAATTTGAAGAAGAGAAAAAATTACTTTTAAACAGGTTACAATCTTTTATCGAAAAAGGTGAAAAAGAGTGTGACGGAAGAATTCATCCAGCTTTTGGAAAACTATCTTCTTACGAATGGGCGTTATAGCCAATGGAAACATTTTGATCATCACCTCAAACAATTTGGTGTTTAGCCAATTTCATTTTTTTGTAAAAAGGTTTTCTAATACAATATTAAAATTCTTATCTTCATAATACTAATTATTTATTTATTGTTTTGAAAATATAATGAATGGCAAATTTATCTCAGTCAGTAGTAGCAGTAATTTTAGGTGGTGGTGCTGGTTCAAGATTATCTCCATTAACAGCTTCTCGAAGCAAACCTGCAGTACCTATTGCAGGTAAATATCGATTAGTTGATATTCCCATTAGCAATTGTATGAACAGTAACATTAATAGAATGTTTGTTCTTACACAGTTTAACTCTGCATCATTAAATAAACACATCAAAAACACTTATCATTTCAGTGCATTTAGTACTGGCTTTGTAGATATTTTAGCAGCAGAACAAACACCAGATAATTCAGGATGGTTTCAGGGTACTGCAGATGCAGTTAGACAATCATTACGCCATATTTCTACACTTGATTTTGAATATGTTTTAATACTTAGTGGTGATCAATTGTATCAAATGAACTTTGCAAGAATGCTTGAATCGCATCAGGCAAATAATGCAGATATTACCATTGCCACTATTCCAGTTAATGGGAATGATGCTACCGAATTTGGTATTTTAAAAACTGATAAAAATAGCAAGATCACATCTTTCATTGAAAAGCCTAACAAAGAAGTATTAAAAGATTGGGCAAGTGATACAGGAGCAGAAATGCTTGGTCAGAATAAACCCTATTTGGCTTCAATGGGTATTTATATTTTCACTAAAAATATTTTAACAGATTTATTATTAACCAAACACCCCAATGCCACAGATTTTGGAAAAGAAATTATTCCAAGTTCAATTGAAAATTATAGAGTAAATAGTTATCAATATAATGGGTATTGGACAGACATTGGAAATATTGCTTCTTTTTATGAAGCCAATTTAGAGTTAACTGATGACATTCCGAATTTCAACTTATTTGATAATTCAAATACAATTTACACTAGAGCTAGAATGTTACCTCCAGCAAAAATTAGTGGTACCACTTTAGAAAAAACTTTAATTGCAGAAGGTTCAATTATTAATGCCAGTCGTTTAGATAAATGTGTTGTAGGCATTAGAGCAAGAATTGGTCATGGTACAACCATTAACAGTTGTTACATTATGGGTAATGATTATTACGAAACCTTAGATCAGATAGCAACAAATCAATTAAACCATTTACCATTAATGGGTATTGGTGAAAGGTGTTTTATTAAAAATGCTATTATTGATAAAAATTGCAGAATAGGAAATGATGTAAGAATCAATGGTGGAGCACATTTGGAAAATTTTGACAATGAAATGCTTACAGTTAAAGAAGGCATTATTGTGGTGAAAAAAGGTGCTGTAATTCCCGATGGATTTGTAATATAGTGTAGAGTTTGTAGTTGAGAATTAATATTAATAATTAATAATTGCCCTTAACTAAACCTTTGCTTCATACTCATTAAAAATCCAATAACCGTAATAATAATTCCAATCCACAATATATTAATCATGGGAAATTCGTAAACTTTAAGTGTAACCAGCTCTGTTAATTGCTTACTTTCTTTTATGGAAATTTCAAATTTATTTTTTTCGGGGTCGATGAGTTTATTAAAATTAATAACTAATGATTGAGCAAGTAAAGTATCAGGAATCATAACAGGATTGGTTCCTACCAATGCAACCTTTGGATTCATTTCATATTTATTTCCATCCTTACTTATTACAACTAATTTCAAGTACAAACCAGCATCAGCTTTGGGTTCAGCTTTCTTAATTATATTAATATCTTTTACTACATCAGTCAATACAATTCTTCCATTACCATAAAAAATGGTATCGCCTAAAGAAATTTCTTTGTTAACAAACTTGGCAGAATCGTCAATTGAATTTTCAATAAAAGAAGAGATGTATATAAAAATATCTTTATTCCAATAATGTTTTTTATCTGGATTAAAACTATATCCATCCATGCCTTTATTAGCTTTTAAAGCATTTGGATGCAGATAAAATACTTCTTTAGTTTTTTTATCTTCAAACTTTAAATCGAATACTTTTTGTTTGCCATTAACATCTAAATAATTTTTCTCGTAAGTAACATGATAATTGCTTCGAGCCATATCTGTTCTTACCCCTTTAAATAAAGTAATATTCTCTGCAGGATCTTCTTGTTTATTTTTCTTAAAAACAGCAATACCTGTGGTGTTCCAACTTAACACTGCTTTTTTAGACGATGAAATTAATACGCCAACCAATACCAATCCAAAACCAACATGAGCAATAGAAGCACCAGCGGATTTTAGTTTTCCACTCAATCCAATATAAATATATGAGGCATTGGCTATAACTGTATAAACAGACGAGAAGATGGCAATATGAATGGCTGCTAAAAATCCTATACCAAACTTATAAAAATTGATATCCCCAAAATAACTAATACAAAAACTAATTACTAAAGCTACAAAAAATGGTGTTGCAATTTTTTTGTAAAATGTTGAAGCATCAGAATTTTTATACTTTAAGTATTGTGTAAATGCAGTTAGTATTCCTATAACTATTGCTACAAAAATTTGAATTTGATTGTGTGCAAACTCTGGCTCTTCAGGTGGTGCAATATTGGTTCCAAAAATTTTATTATAAACTGGTGTTGATGTTTTAAATGTAATTACTGCTGCAGACAAAAACAACACTAAGCTTCCAATAAACATCCAAAACTCCCTACTATAAGTAGCTTCTTCCTTTTGAATGGTTGGAATGCTTTTAAAACGTTTAAAGTATAAATACATTAGTGGAACAAAAAATACTAAAACAAATAATGCCAGCTGAAGTGTCATATCAGCACCAGTAAATGCATGTACAGAAGTATCTCCTAAAACTCCACTTCTTGTTAAAAATGTAGAGTACAGAATTAAAGTAAAGCTGATAATATAAAAGAAGTAGGTTGAACGTAAGGAGTAGCCAGTATTTTTATAAATTACATTGGTATGCAAACCTGCAACCAAAGTTATCCAAGGCACTAAAGATGCATTTTCAACAGGATCCCAAGCCCAATAACCACCAAAAGATAAACTTTCATATGCCCAAGCAGCACCCATCATAATGCCTAATCCTAAAACAGCAGCACTAAAGCTTGTCCAAGGCAAAGCAGCCTTTGCCCAATCGTGATTTTTATTTATTAACCCTGTATATGCAAAACCAAAAGGAATGATTGTAGATGCAAAACCTAAAAATAATATGGGTGGATGAATTACCATCCAATAATTCTGTAGTAAAACATTCAAATCATTTCCTTCATAAATTTTAGGAAAGCTTAAATAATCTGGTTTTTGAAAAAGAACAGGGGCTTCGAGTTCATTTCTCAACAATGCAAAAGGATTATTGCCAATTTTTTGTTCAAAAATATACACACCAATAATCATGGTGGCTATACAGAATTGAGCAAAACTTACTACTGTTAATACTGGTGCTTCATACTTTTTATTCTTCCAAATAAAAATCCATCCTAACACACTATTCCAAATGGCCCAAAGCAAAAAACTGCCACTTTGATCTTCCCAAATACAACTTAATAAATATTGTTTTTCTAAAGACCGTGATGAGTGATTCCAAGCAAAAAAGTATTCGTGATAATGATTAGCTATTAGAAATAGTAATAGGCCAAAAATAATGAAAATTGCAATTGTTTGAATTAAAAAACTTGTTCTTGCAATTTTTAACCAACTATTTGATAAAGCAATTTCGGTTTGCTTATTTGCATAAAAAAAAGAAATAGTTGCAACTAAAGATGCAACTAAAGTAAGTAAGATTAAAAAATGGCCTATTGAGCCATAAATTAGATGTTCACCAATATATTCCATAAATAATTTTGTCTAATAATTTAAATTCTAGCTTTCATTCACCATTCTTTTTGAGGCAGCATCTAAATCGTCTTTATATTTCGAAGGACATTTTAACAGAATGCTTTTACATTCAAATTGATTGCCTTGAATTTTTCCATTTAAAACAATTCTTTCGCTTTTTTCCATATCAGTTGGCTTGGCATCATGATAAATTACTTTTACAACATTGCCTAAGGTATCTACTGCATTAAACACTAAATAATTTGGATTTTTAACTGCATCGTATTCAATTGAATTAGGTTGTAATTTAACAATCAATTTTACAGATTTTCCTTCTTTTTGTTTGGCAGATGCAATAGTTTCATATGTAGTCAAATCTCCCATATAACTTACTAAAACTGCAATAGCAATTGCTATTGTAACTAATATAATAATTTCGGTTCTTTTCATTGTTTTCTAATTAGTGCAAATGTAAAGTATTTGAATGTAGGTTTTGGACAAACTGACTAAAATCATATCTAAAACTTATTGAAAGATTTACTATTTTGGAACTTATTTTTACTTTATGAAAATTGAATTGGTTTCTGTTGGTAAGCCGCATGATAAATTGCTGATTACAGCTATTGAAGATTTCACCAATCGAATTAAAAAATATTTTAGTGTGGATTGGAAAATTATTGCTACACCAAAAAATGCAGCTTCATTAAGTGAAACAGACTTGAAAAAATCAGAAGCAGAGAGTATTTTACAACAATTAACAGAAGATGACTATTTGGTTTTACTAGATGAAAAAGGGAAAAACATTTCTTCTATTGAACTTTCGAATTTTATTCAGCAAAGAGCAAACATGAGTTGCAAAAAACTAGTTTTTTTAATTGGTGGAGCTTTTGGTGTTGATGAAAAAAT
>JANLVQ010000327.1:0-18385 GCA_031364085.1 Chitinophagaceae bacterium | reverse complement strand
ATTGATAGATTTTATCGGCATACTTTGTTATATCATCAACTACAAAAGATGTTCCTGTTTTTCCAGCTACTAAAAAATTATTGTCTTTAAATAATTTTTTTGCAGTGCCTTCATTACTATGACAAACCCCCATTAAACATTTTAATAAAGCATCTTGTGTAGTTGAAGAACAAATTTTTTCATTTAAAACTGTTGGTAGAAATACTTGTTCGGTTATTCCTTGATTTCTGATTGCACTTACTAAATATGGTTTCATCATTTTACCTTTGTTAGCAATTGCATTGTAAAGCATTAATGTTTGCAATGGTGTTATACTCACATTATATCCATGTGCCATCCAAGGAAGAGTAGTTCTCTCCCAGCCCTTGGTTCCAGGCTTATGAAAAATCGGTTTTCTTTCTCCAACTAAATCTATTCCTGTAACTGTATCTAATTTTAATTGATGAAGTTTATTAATGTATTGATTTGGATTTGTTGCATAATTATTCCATATTAATTTGGCCATACCAACATTACTACTCAATTCAAAAGCTTTTTGTGCAGTAACATAATTTTTACCATGAAATTCTGAATCAAAAACTGTTGCATTTTTTGCAAATGCCCATGAACCACCACCTAAATCAACAGTTGTATTTAAATTAATTTTACCATCATCTAATAATGCCAACATAGTAGCTAACTTAAATGTGCTACCAGGTTCAGTGGCATATAATGCATAATTTTTATTTTCGTAATAATCATTGCTATTTGCATCATGACCCAAATTTGCAATAGCTTTTATTTTTCCGGTTTTTGTTTCCATTACAATTGCACAACCATGTGTAGCCTGATTTTTGACCATCATTTTCAGTAATGCATTTTCTGTAATTTCTTGTGTTAACACATCAATTGTGGTTATTACATCTTTTCCATTTTGAGTTTCAGTTTTAAGAGCTTCATCTAATGGAACTGGTACACCACCTGCTATATATCTTACTGTTCTTGTTCCACTAACCCCTTTTAATAAACTATCATAACTTAATTCTAAACCAACTTTAAAACTATCCCTTGCTAATCCAATTGTTCTAAATGCTAATATGCCGTATGGATTTAATCTTTTATTTTTTACTTCAACAATAAATCCGCTTTTATTTTTACCCAACTTGATTAGTGGAACTTTTTTAAGTTGTTTGTATTGTTCGTAACTAACATTTTTTAAAAGTGGATAATATCTGTCCTTACTAGCATATCCTCTTTTTAAAATTTTTTTATAATCGCCATAGCTATAATCACCAAAAAGATTACTTAATTGCAGACTTAAGGAATCTAAATTTTCAAAAAACAATAATCCTTTTTTAGTTCTTAAACCTTCTGCTGCAAAATCAATATATATATCAAATTGAGGAATACTTGTACATAGCATTTTTTCATCTTCACTATAAATAGTACCACGTTCGGCTAAAACTTCTTCTGTTTTTACATGTAGTGTTTCATTTAAATTTCTCCAAAATGCTCCTTGTTTTTGTTGAATGTTAAAAGCTTTAGCCATTATTAAAACAGCAGCTATAATGATTAGCAAAAAACTAAATAATGCTCTAGATAATATGTCGTTTTTTACATCCATTCTTATAAAAACAATTAATTTTTTGTTGGAAGTTTTTGAATTTGCAAACGTTTTGGAACAGTGTTACTTATTTTTAAACCCAATGGCTCAGCTGCTTTAACCACTTGCTCTTGGCCACTAATATTCATTACTTGGCTTTTAACTGTTTTGTATTCGTATTGTAAATCTTTTAATTGATTTTGGGTGTTACTTATATTTCGCAGCGTTTTATCTGTCCAATGTCCATAAGCTATATAGCCAATCAGCAATAAACCACAATAAAGAAAAAAGTATAAATTGGTATTAATCCATTTTGCAGAAAATAGTGCAGACACATTTTTTGAGGATGCTCTTTTTGTTTGATTTTCTTCAGTAACAGGTACAGTTGTTTCAGTCACGGATTATTATTTTTATCAGCCTTTATTTTAATTAACAATTACTGTTAACCATTTTATTTTATCCAACAAACTCGCTAACTCTCAGTTTAGCACTTCTACTTCTTGTATTCAATTTCAATTCTTCTTTACTTGCTTCAACTGGTTTTTTAAATACAGCAACAAAATTTTTCTTTTTAACATCAGTTGAGAACGGATTTTCAATTATCTCTTCTTCAAAACCTTCATTCTTAAAATAATTCTTTACCAATCTATCTTCTAAAGAATGAAAGGTGATGATAGCAACTCTTGCACCTGGTTTTAAAACATTTGGTAATTGCAAAAGCATTTCTTTTAAAGCACCTACTTCATCATTCACTTCTATTCTTAATGCTTGAAATACTTGAGCCAAATATTTATTTGGGTTTCCTTTTACAAATGCACTGATGAAAGTTTTGAACTGAGCAATTGTTTCAAATGCTGCATTGGTTCTATTTTGAACAATATGTGCAGCTAAACTTTTTGAATTTGTAACCTGACCATACTCTTGAAAAATCCATTGCAATTTTTGAGCAGAGTAAGTGCTTACAATTTGTTTTGCTGTTAGTTCTTGTTCAACATTCATCCTCATATCAAAAGGACCATCAAACCTTGTGGAAAATCCTCTAGTGCCCTCATCAAACTGATGACTACTTACGCCTAAATCTGCAAGTAATCCATCAATTTTATCGATCTTATATAAACGTAAGAATCTTTGTAAATGCCTAAAGTTGTGTGGTATAAAAATGAATCTTTCATCATTTAATAAATTATTCTTAGCATCTTCATCCTGATCAAATGCAATGAGTTTTCCATTCTCATTCAATTGGTCAAGAATATGTTTGCTATGCCCACCACCACCAAAAGTGCAATCCACATAAATTCCAGAAGGATTGATATTAAGTGCTACTATAGTTTCCTGTAAAAGAACTGGTATATGATAGTTGTTGTTTTGCATCACAATAACTAGTCATTAAAATTTATCTTATACTCATCCAAAATAGATTTAGAGTTTTCACTCAAACTATCTTGAGAAATATCTTCAAACATTTCATTGTATTTCTTTTTATCCCAAATTTCAAAACGAGATAAAACACCAAAAATCACAATGTCTTTTTCTATAAAAGCATACTCTTTTAATGTGGGTTGAAGGTTTAGCCTACCAGCACTATCTAAGTTTACTTCTGTGGCACCACGTAATAAATTTCTTTTAAAAATTACAACTCTTGGGTCAAGGTCATTCAAACCACTAATTTTGTTTAGGATATTATCCCAAGCAGATTTTGGGTAGAGAATTAAGCAATTACCAGAGCCACGGCTTAAGGTAAAAGTTGTTTCGTCTTCAGGCAATTGTTTCTTCACTGCTGCTGGCAGAAGGAAACGACCTTTAGAGTCAACTGTTGCTTGATATTCTCCTTGAAATTTGCTCATTGTTAAGAAATAAGTATAAAATTACCACTTATTCACACAAAATAACCTATAAAAACACAATTTCCCAAATAGTTTTTTTATAGCTATGAGGATAAGTTGTGAATTATCTGTGAATAGAATGAGAATTTACTGCGGAAAATAGATAGAAATGCTTACTACAATACACTTTGATAAATTTCATAAATGAGCATCTCTGTGTATAAGTAGAATAAAAATTGGTGGGAAATGGTGGGATATTTTAATAAAAACGATAAAAAATGATCAAAATGGAGCCTCAAAACTTGTTGATTAATGATTTTACATACAATTTGCCAGATGAAAAAATTGCAAAATATCCTTTAACAAATAGAGATGATAGCAAGCTGTTAATCTATAACGACGGAGCTATTACTCAATCGAATTATCATCAAATTTCAAAACAAATACCATCGAATACTTTAATGGTATTTAACAATACAAAAGTTGTTGAAGCAAGATTAATATTTACAAAAGAAACAGGAAGCACTATTGAAATTTTTTGCTTAGAGCCTGCAGCAATATATGCAGATATTACAACTGCCATGTTACAAAAAAATAAAGTGCTTTGGAAATGCTTGGTTGGTGGAGCAAAAAAATGGAAGCAAGAAATTTTATATAAACAACATGATGTTTTACAATGTTTTCAAGCAAAAAAAATAGAACAAAAAAAAGATTGTTTTTTAATTGAATTTAGTTGGGAAAATAATGATGTAAGTTTTGCCGAAGTGCTTCATTTACTTGGAGAAATTCCATTACCTCCTTATTTAAATAGAGCAGTTGAAGCAGAAGATAAAAATACTTACCAAACGGTTTATGCTATACATGATGGCTCGGTTGCAGCACCAACTGCTGGTTTACATTTTACTGAAAAAATATTCAGCACGTTTAAAGAAAAAAATATTCAACAATCGTATATAACCTTACACGTTGGTGCAGGAACTTTTAAACCAGTTAAAGCCCAAACCATGCAAGACCATGAAATGCATCAAGAATTTTTTGAAGTGTCATTATCTTTCATTAATCAACTTATTGAAAATTTAAATAACAACATCATTGCAGTTGGTACAACATCATTAAGAACTATTGAAACCCTTTACTGGATGGGTGTTAAAGCATTAAGTGATAATAAAATACAAACAATTGAAGATTTACAAATTTATCAATGGGATGCCTATAATTTACCTCAACAATATTCAGTTTCAGATGCATTAAACGCCCTAAAAAAATTCATGCTGTTACATAATATGGAAGTGCTTTTTGCTAAAACACAAATCATCATTGCTCCTCCTTATCAATTAAAAGTAGCAAATGCATTGATAACAAATTTTCATCAACCAAAATCAACATTACTTTTATTGGTAGCAGCCATTTTACAAAACAATTGGAAAAATGTTTACCATTATGCTCTTGAAAATAATTTTAGATTTTTAAGCTATGGTGATGGAAGTTTATTATGGTATGCTAAAAAATAATTTTCCTTCTACCATCTTCTAATAATTCAATTTGAATGTTGCAATATGCATTAGGCATTAAAAAATTCGCCTTCTCTGGCCACTCAATAAAACAATAATAACCACTATGCAAAGCATCTTCAACACCAACATCTACAACTTCTTGTTCATCTTTTAGTCTATATAAATCCAAATGTAAAATAGTGCCTACAACATTACTTTGATATTCATTAATAATAGAAAAAGTGGGGCTACTACTCACTTCATTAACGAATAATAATTTACACAATGCATTAATAAATGATGTTTTACCAGCACCCATAGGTGCTTTGAATGTCCATATTTTGAAAAATTTATTTTTTTCCCAAACTTGTTGAGCAACACTATTTATTTCATTTAAATTAAATTCTATTTGCATATTTTGATAACTATCATGTAAAGATTATTTTTTATAGACTAACAAAATTAAAACTATAAAGTAACTTTGTAAGTAACATGGAAAATACGTTATTAAAAGTAGATGGCATGGATTGTAGCAGTTGTGCAATTTCCATAACCAAAACCTTAGAAAAAAAAGGATTACAAAATGTAAAAGTAAATTATGTTAATGGAGATGTAAGTTTTGAAAATAAAAATAATGTACCACTAACAGATATTGAAAAAAATATAGAGAATTTAGGATATCAGGTTGTTAAATCAAGTTCTCCAACCGAAGAACAACCCAATAAGGTCATTTTTAATACCCATTGGCAAAGGTTTTTTGTTTGTTTAATATTTTCATTACCCCTTTTTCTTGCACATATTTTTCATATACACTTTTTAATGAACCCATTGGTACAATTAGGTTTAGCAACTGTTGTTTATTTTGTTGGCATGAGTTATTTTGGGAAAAGTGCATTTAAAAGTTTGCTGAATAAGTATCCAAACATGAATGTATTAATAGCATTGGGTACAACTGCTGCATATGGTTATAGCTTGTATGGTTTACTCATAGGAAAAGCACATGAATTTATGTTTTTTGAAACCACGGCTACTACCATAACTCTTGTTTTTTTGGGTAATTATTTAGAAGAAAAAACAAGTGCCCAAACACAAACTGAGTTAAAAAAATTACTTAAATCTCAAATTACAAAAGCAACCATGATTGCTTTTGATGATCAATTTCAAGAACAAACATTTGAAGTTGATAGTAAAGATTTAAAAGTGGGTGATTTGGTTTTAATAAAAACAGGCGAAAAAGTTCCGGCAGATTGTAAAATACTTTGGGGAAATGGAACACTTGATGAAAGTATTATTACAGGAGAAAGTTTGCCTATAGAGAAAAAAGAGAAAGAAACTTTAATTGGTGGAAGTATTGTAAATGATGGCGTTTTTAAAGCTCAGGTTTCTGCAGCAGGAAATGACACAGTGTTATCTCAAATCATTAAAATGATTCAAGATGCACAAACCGAAAAGCCACCTATGCAATTATTGGCAGATAAAATTAGTGCAGTATTTGTACCTGCAGTTATCGTTATTGCAATTTTAACACTAGTAATTAACCAGTTTGTATTTCATGTTTCTTTTACAGAAAGTTTAATTAGATCGGTAGCTGTATTGGTAATTTCTTGTCCTTGTGCTATGGGGCTTGCAACCCCAGCTGCTATTGCTGTTGGCTTAGGAAGAGCTAGTAAAAATGGAGTGTTATTTAAAGATGCTACTAGCTTAGAAAAATTCAAAGACATTACACAAATTGTTTTTGATAAAACTGGAATATTAACAACAGGCGAATTTAATATTCAACAATTTTCAACTACAATTAACGAAGCCGAATTTAAACAAATAGTATATTCTTTAGAGAAATATTCTAATCATCCAATTGCCTTAGCCATTACAAAAGAATGGAAAACTACAAATGAAACTAAATGGAAAACTATTGAAGAAATAAAAGGAATAGGATTAGAAGCAACAGATACAGAAGGCAATAAATTCAGTGCAACTTCATTTAAAGCTGTTAAAGAAAAAATTGAAGATTATTCTCATAATATTTACATCTCAAAAAATAATAAAATCATTGGTTGGATTGATGTAATTGATGAGATTAGACCAGAGGCTCAAAAAGTTATTCAATGGCTGCATTCAAAAAACATTAAAACCATTTTGTTGAGTGGAGATAAAAAAGAAAAATGTGATAGGGTTGCAAATATTTTAGGAATTGATGAAGTTTATGCAGAGCAATCTCCATCTGATAAAATTAATTTTATTGCAAAACTTAATGAATTAACACCAACTGCTATGGTAGGTGATGGCATTAACGATGCACCAGCACTTGCAAAAGCAAGTTTAGGTATTTCATTAGCACAAGCCAGTCAATTAGCTATTCAATCTGCACAAGTTGTTTTAATGAAAAATGGGTTAGACAAACTTCCTTTTGCCATGGGTATTGGAAAGCATACTTACATTACTATTCAAGAAAATTTATTCTGGGCTTTAATTTATAATGTAATTGCCATACCCATTGCAGCTGTTGGTTTATTAGGAAAATATGGACCAACTTATGGAGCTTTAATAATGGGACTAAGTGATGTAGTATTAGCTATTAATAGCATTAAACTAAGGTTTAAAAAAGTTCATTAATTTTTAAACAATACCTTTTACTAATAAATATTCAGCTATTTGAACTGCATTAGTAGCAGCACCTTTACGCAAATTATCGCTAACAATCCACATATTTAAAGTGTTGGGTTGGGTATCATCTCTTCTTAATCTACCAACAAACACAGCATCTTTATCTTGTGCATTCATAGGCATAGGATAAATGGCATTTGCAATATCATCTTCAACTATAATACCAGGAGCTGAAGCTAAAATATTTCTTACATCATCTAATACAAAATCATTATTGAATTCAACATTTACACTTTCACTATGTCCACCCATTACAGGAATACGAACAGTTGTAGCGGTAACTTTAATATCATTATCACCCATTATTTTACAAGTCTCCAACACCATTTTCATCTCTTCTTTTGTATATCCATTTTCTAAAAAAACATCAATCTGTGGAATAACATTTAAATCAATTGTATACCTATATGCCATTTCACCCTCAATTCCCGCTCTTTCATTCATTAATTGATCCACTGCTTTTTTTCCTGTGCCTGTAACACTTTGATAAGTACTTACCACCACTCTTTTAATATTATATTTTTTATGTAATGGTTGTAATGCCACTACCATTTGAATGGTTGAACAATTTGGGTTGGCAATAATGAAATCATCTTTTGTTAATACATGAGCATTAACTTCAGGTACAACTAATTTTTTTGTAGGATCCATTCTCCATGCAGATGAATTATCAATAACTCTAATTCCAGCTTCTGCATATATTGGAGCCCATTTTAATGAAGCACTACCACCTGCTGAAAATATGGCTATTGCTGGTTTTGCAGCAATGCCATCTAACATACTCACAACCTTATAACCTTTGCCTTTAAAATATATTTCTTTACCAACACTCTTTTCACTAGCAACAGGAATAATTTCAGTAACAGGAAAATTTCTTTCGGCTAAAACTTGCAACATTTTGCTGCCTACCAAACCAGTGGCTCCTACAATAGCAACTTTCATTTGTATTAAAATAATTTGCACAAATATAAATCCTCAAATGAATTGTGTTAAAATAAAACATTTCTGAAATAAATTACTTTAGCAAGAACCAAAACTTAATAAAACTAACTACCACTATCTTTGAAAGATTAAACTTTAAAAAATGGTTCGTACAAAAATTGCAGGTATTGGAAAATATGTTCCTGATAACATTGTAACTAATAACGATTTATTAAAGTACATGGATACTTCAGATGAATGGATTCAATAAAGAACAGGTATTAAAGAAAGAAGATATGCTCATAGAACAAAAGAAACCACCACTACAATGGGCATTGAAGCTGCAAAAGTTGCAATAGAAAGGGCAGATATTACAGCACAAGATATTGACTTCATCATTTTTGCAACACTGTGCCCCGATTATTATTTTCCTGGTTGTGGGGTTTTATTGCAACGAGAAATGAAAATGAAAGAAATTGGTGCATTGGATATACGAAATCAATGTAGTGGTTTTATTTATGGTTTAAGTGTTGCTGATCAGTTTATAAAAACTGGTATGTACAAAAATATTTTGTTAGTTGGCAGTGAAAAACATTCTTTTGGTTTAGATTTTACCACTCGTGGAAGAAATGTTACTGTAATTTTTGGTGATGGAGCCGGTGCTGTTGTTTTACAACCTACTACTAACGAAAATCAAGGTATTCTTAGTACACATTTACACAGTGACGGAAATGATGCTGAAGTTTTAGCCATGTATAACCCAGGAACACATGCTAATTATTGGAAAGAAAATTTAAACAGTTTTAATGAAGCAGAAATTGGAGAAATGTTCATTAGCCACGATATGATAAACAATGCACAGATTTATCCTAATATGGATGGACAAGCAGTATTTAAAAAAGCTGTAGTAAAATTTCCTGAAGTAATTATAGAGGCTTTAGAAAAAAGCAATTTTACTACTACAGATATTAATTTATTAGTGCCTCACCAAGCTAATTTAAGAATTTCACAATTTGTTCAACAGAAATTAAAATTAAGAGATGATCAAGTATTTAATAATATTCAAAAATATGGAAACACCACTGCTGCTAGTATTCCAATAGCATTGTGTGAAGCATTTGAATTGGGTAAAGTAAAAGAAGGAGATTTAATTTGCCTTGCTGCTTTTGGCAGTGGATTTACTTGGGGAAGTGCATTGTTGAAATGGTAAAATATTAGTTCATAAATTATTGATGAATGAAAGTATGGAAAGAAAAATTATTTATTTAATTAACCTTAAATCTGGTACTAAGAAAAAAGAGCTTATTCAAAAACAGATTGAAAAAATTACTCAAGAAAAAGGAATACAGCATGAGTTTCTACAAACAAATGCAGAAGGAAACTATGGTTTTATTAAAGACAAAATTGAACAGAAAAAAATAACTGATGTTGTGATTATTGGTGGTGATGGAACAGCAAATCAAATAATAAGTGCACTAAGATTTTGTAATGTAAATTTTGGAATAATACCCATTGGTTCAGGCAATGGTTTAGCAAGAGCTGCTAATATTCCAATGAAAATAAAATCATCCATTGAACTTATTTTTTCTGGAACTGCAAAGTTGATTGACGGCTTTTTAATCAATAATCGATTTGCTTGTATGCTTAGTGGTATTGGTTTTGATGCAAAAATTGCACATGATTTTTCTACTAAAACTTCTCGTGGATTATTTACTTATACTCAACAAAGTATTATTAATTTTTTTAAAGCACAGCCCTATCAATTTGAAATATTTTTAAATGGTTTAAACTTTTTTACTGATGCTTTTTTTATCAGTATTGCTAATAGCAATCAGTTTGGTAATAATTTTACTATAGCACCACAAGCTAGTTTGAATGATGGATTATTAGACGTTGTTATTGTGCAAAAAATGAATAAAGCTAAATTACCATTTGCTATTTTACAACAAATGAGGGGCAACAATAAACTACAAAATTTAGTTGATGATATGAGCAAAAAAAATATTCTCTACTTCCAAACTTCTTCAATAACCATCAAAAATCTAAAGCTTGCACCCATGCATATAGATGGAGAACCTGTTGAATCAGAAGAAACCATAAAATATGAAATAATTAAAGATTGTTTTAACTTGATTTATTAAAATTTTCTTACATATTTGTTACACTTAAAGAATGAGAGAGAAAATAATAACAATTCTACTTTTTGCATTGGCATCTACTTGTATACAAGCTCAAGAAAAGTATATTACAGGAACGGTTACAAACGAGTTTACAAAAGAGACCGTTCCTTTTGCGAGTATACATTGGAAGAATGCTGGATTTGGAACTATTACAGATAGCGTTGGTGGTTTTAAATTAAAAAAGTCTTATATCAAAATTGATACAATCATTGTTTCATATATTGGCTTCGAAGACCAACATTATATTTTTGAGAATGGCAAAACCAACGACACATTATCATTAGCTTTGAAAACTGTAAAAGTTACTGGCGAAGTAGTAATGAAATCAAAATCAAACAGAGGTTTAAGGTTTTGGAAAAACATAGTAGCACATAAAGTTGAAAACAATCCATACAAATATAATAACTATGCTTATGAACTTTATAGCAAGTTAGAGATAGACTTAAACAATGTAAATAAAAATAGTTTTCAAAGTATAAAAATCCTGCGGCCCTTTGCATTTTTATTAGATAATATTGACAGTGTTTCAGATAAAAGTCCATTTCTGCCTGTATTTATTACTGAAACTTTATCTGATGTGTACAGAACATCCAATCCAGAAAAACTAAGAGAAATTATTAAAGCAGCACAAACTCATGGAATAAAAAATGAGAGCATTCTTCAATTTGTTGGTGGTGTAAATCAAAAAATAAACATTTATCAAGATTATATTAACTTATTAGGTAAAGAATTTATTAGTCCAATTAGTGCTATTGGAGATAAATTTTATAACTACAAAGCTGCCGATACACAAATAGTAAATGGGCAAAAGTTTTTTCATTTATTCTTCAATCCTTTAAAAGATGGAGAAAATACTTTCAATGGAGAATGTTGGATACATGGTGCAACTTGGGCAATTCAAAAAATAACCATCAATCTTTCAAAAAATGCAGATGTAAATTTTGTAAATAGAATGAGTATTATTCAAGAGTTCACTCAATTTGAAAATAAGCAATGGATTTTTTCGAAAGATAAAATTGTACTCGATGTCTCTCCATTCAAAAAAGGTAAATTCACCTTCATTGCCCGTAAAACAGCCCAATACAAAAACATTAGAATAGATGTTGA
Source organism: Chitinophagaceae bacterium (assembly GCA_031364085.1). GTDB lineage: Bacteria > Bacteroidota > Bacteroidia > Chitinophagales > Chitinophagaceae > CAIVPM01. The sequence goes on along the minus strand of JANLVQ010000327.1, from coordinate 6,615 downwards.
GGAAATTGAGAAAGAAATTGTAAAAAATAAAATTAAAGAAGAAGTAATTGTTGATGAAAATGCAATAGAAAAAGATAAACAGTTTTGGGAAAACAACAGACATGAAGTTTTAAGTAAAAATGAAAGGCAAATTTTTTGGATGATTGACACTTTAAAACAAGTGCCAGTTTTTAAAAGATTAGCCAACACCATAAATTTTCTTGTTGATGGCCATAAAAAATTTGGAGCAATTGAAATTGGCCCCTGGTTTAAATGGGTTAGCTATAATCAATTTGAAGGTTTAAGAACGAGATTTGATTTAGGAACCACTGATAAATTTAGCCCTAACTTAAGGTTGAGTGGGTTTATTGCTTATGGTTTTAATGATGCAAAATTTAAAGGCAAAATTGGTTTTAATTATCGCTTTCCGCCAAAATCTGGTTGGACAATTAATGCCAATTATATTAATGACCTTGATAATGGTAGAATAAAATATTCAGAAGATGAAGCAACACAAGACAATGTGTTTAATCAAATACTGAGAAGAAAAGGAATACCTCAAAAATTTCTAGGATATGAAGAATATAAAACTTACATTACCAAAGAATGGCCTAGTAGATTTAGTATTTTAGCCAGCCTTGCTCGTAATAGATATACTGGTTTTAAATCAATTACAGGACGAGAAGAGTTTATTGAAAAACAAGATAAAGTAACTAATACAGAGGCTTTAATAAGATTTAGATATGCACCAGGTGAAAGAAAAGTAAGCACCCATAGAAAAAGTGTAAAAATTAAAAGTAATCAACCCGTATTTGAACTTCGTTTTGCAAGTGGAATCAAAGGTGCTTTGGCTGGTGAAAATAATTATTTCAAATATTATGCTTCTGCCTCCCAAAAATTTAGAATAAAAAGATTTGGTCAACTATCCTATAATGTTTATGCAGGGCAAGTATTTGGAGATAGCTTACCATTTATGTTATTAGAACTTCACCCAGGAAATGAGTTTTATACATATAATACCAATGGTTTTAACTTAATGAACAGATTTGAATATTATAGTGATAAATATGTTGGAATACAGGTAGAACATAATTTTGAAAAGAAGTTAATTAACTTAATTCCTTTTTTAAGAAAAGTAAAAGTTAGACAATTTTGGAACTTTAAAGCTGTTTCTGGTGATATGTCAAATACAAACAGAATATTTAATAGAACTGACTATGGAGAATATCAGTTAAGAACTTTAAGAGGTAAAACCTATATAGAAATTGGTACTGGTTTAGATAATCTTTTTAAATTTTTTAGAATAGATTTCATCTGGAGAATAAACCCAACATTTAACACCCCAGTTCGTCCATCAGCACTTCAACCTATACAATATTTTGGAGTTTTTGGAAGTATGAAAATTCAGTTTTAAATATAACTACACAAAAAATCCTCAAGAAATCTTGAGGATTTTTTACTATTTAAATTTAATTTTATTTGTATTGTGATGTTAAGCTTTTTGCTAAGTCAACCATATTCTTAATACTTTCATCGTTTAAAATTCCTTTTTTAAACTCAGCTAAAACTTCTGGTAATTTATTTTGCATTTCAACTAAAAAATGTTCTTCAAACGCTTTAACATTTTTAACAGCAACTTCTCTTAATAAACCTTGAGTTCCCAAGTAAATAATTGCTACTTGTTTTTCAACAGACATTGGAGAATATTGACCTTGCTTTAATATTTCTACATTTCGAGCACCTTTATCAATTATATTTTTTGTAGCAGCATCTAAATCTCCACCAAATTTAGAGAAAGCTTCTAACTCTCTAAATAAAGCTTGGTCTAGTTTTAAAGTACCAGCAACTTTTTTCATTGATTTAATTTGTGCATTACCACCTACACGACTTACAGAAATACCTACGTTAATAGCAGGACGAATACCAGCATTAAATAAGTTACCCTCTAAGAAAATTTGACCATCTGTAATTGAAATTACATTGGTAGGAATGTAAGCAGAAACGTCACCAGCTTGTGTTTCAATAATAGGTAATGCAGTTAAACTACCCCCACCTTTTACTAAATGTTTAATACTTGCTGGTAAATCGTTCATGTTTTTAGCTACCTCATCATTAGCAATAATTTTTGCAGCTCTTTCTAATAAACGACTATGTAAATAGAATACATCACCAGGATAAGCTTCACGTCCTGGAGGACGACGTAATAATAATGAAACATCACGATAAGCAACAGCTTGTTTACTTAAATCATCAAAAATAATTAAAGCTGGTCTTCCTGTATCTCTAAAAAACTCACCAATTGCAGCACCAGCAAAAGGAGCATAGAATTGTTGAGGAGCAGGATCAGAAGCAGAAGCTGCAACAATTGTGGTGTAAGCCATAGCTCCATGATCTGCTAAAGTTTTCATCACACCAGCAATTGTACTTGCTTTTTGACCAATACCTACATATATACAATAAACAGGTTCACCGGCATCGAAAAATTCTTTTTGATTAATAATAGTATCAACACAAATTGCAGTTTTACCAGTTTGTCTATCTCCAATAACTAATTCACGTTGACCTCTACCAATAGGAATCATTGCATCAATTGCTTTAATACCAGTTTGTAATGGTTCTTTAACAGGCTCTCGATAAATTACACCTGGAGCTTTACGCTCTAATGGCATTTCATATAATTCACCTTGTATTGGACCTTTACCATCAATAGGTTCGCCTAAAGTATTAATTACACGACCACTCAATCCTTCACCTACTTTAATAGATGCGATTTGACCCGTGCGTTTTACTTTAGAACCTTCTTTGATAGTTCCACTTTCACCTAACAATACTACACCCACATTATCTTCTTCAAGGTTTAATGCAATAGCTCTTACACCATTTTCAAACTCTACAAGTTCACCACTACCCACATTATTTAATCCATAAACACGAGCAATACCATCGCCTACTTGTAATACTGTACCAACTTCTTCTAAATCGGCACTTGAATTAAAATTGCCTAATTGCTGTTTTAAAATTGCTGATATTTCATCAGGGTTAATATCTACCATATATCAATTATTAAATTTTTAATTATCGTAAAGCTTGAATAAATAAGTTTTTATCAAACTGTTTTTTAATATCTTTCAAATCTCTTAAAACACTTGCGTCTACAAGCATATTGTTGTATTCCATAACAAAACCACCAATCAATTTTTCGTCGATTTTAGTTTCTAATTCAACTTTACTAAATCCATTTTCAGTTGTTACTTTATGTACAATTTCTTGTTTTAAAGCTTCGCTAATTTCAACTGCTGTAGTAATTTGTACTTTATGGATATCCTTGATGAAGTTGTATTGATCAATAAAAGCATTTACAATTTCTGGCAAACCGCTTTCTCTTCCTTTTGTAATAAGTAGTTTATTAAACAATTTTGTTATTTCACTAACTTTCCCGTCTGTAATGGCAGTAAGAATTTTATTTTTTTTGTCGGATGTGATAATTGGACTTTTTAACACTCCTACAAACTCCTTACTGCTTTTACACAAAGCTTGCAAAAACAACATATCTGCATAAACCGTTTCTAATTGACTTCTTTCTTGAGCCAAGTCAACCAAACTTTTTGCGTATCTACTTGCTAAACGTGGGTTGGGCATTTTTTAATTATGAATGTTGAATTATAAATTTTGAATATTTAAAAATTCTTATTTGATAATTCAGAATTATTAATTCAGTGTTATTGAATTAGCTAAATCTTTAATATATTTTTCTTGGTCTTCTTTGTTACTTAATTCTCTTCTGATAATTTTTTCACTTACCTCAATTACTAAAGCACCAACTTGATTTTTAACATCAATTAATGCAGCATTTTTTTGTTGTGTAATGGCAAGTTGAGCATCAGAAACAATTCTATCATATTCTGCTTTAGCTTTATCTTTTGCCTCAGCAATCATGTTATCAGCAGCTGATTTAGCATCTTTTATCATAATTGCACGTTCTTCACGAGCACTTTGTAATAAAGTTTCATTTTCACTTTTTAACTGTGCCATTTCTGCTTTAACTCTTTCTGCAGTAGCTAATGAATCTGCAATTCCAGACTCTCTTTCGTTCAAACTTTTTAAAATAGGCTTCCAAGCAAATTTTTTAAGAATTAAAAATACTATAGCAAAAGCAATAACATTCCAAAAGAACAATCCAAACTGTGGGGTTATCAAATCCATAAAATCAAATATAAAATGTTGAAAATTTTTTTAATTAAACTGCATCCTCTGCCCTATGCATTGGATGCAGTTTTAATTTGATGACGAACTAATCTTACTATTTAAATACAGCAAGTAATCCAGCAACAGCACCTAAAAGGGCAACACCCTCTACTAACGCTGCAGCAAGAATCATATTAGCACGAATATCATTAGAAGCTTCTGGTTGGCGTGCAATACCTTCTACTGCACCTTTACCAATTTGACCAATACCAATACCTGCCCCAATTGCAGCCAAGCCAGCACCAATAGCACCGTAACCTGGTTGAATTTCTAATAGAACTGTTAATAAATTCATGGTTGTTCTTGTTTAAAAAATGAAAGAAAAAATTAATGGCGTGCTGCTTCTTCGTGATGCTCACCTTCAAATGCCTGTCCTATAAAAACAGCAGTTAAATTAGCGAAAATGAACGCCTGAATAAAAGCAACTAACACCTCAATAAGATATATAAAAACTGACAATAAAATGAAGAATGGTGATGTTCCCCAACCTAAAGCAGTATTCATTGCACCAAATACGAAAATTAAACAAATAAAACTTAGAATAATAATATGACCAGAAATCATATTAGCAAATAACCTGATGATTAAAGCAAAAGGCTTTGTAAAAATTCCAAGTATTTCTACAGGCACCATAATAAATTTAACTCCCATTGGAACCGGAGGATTAAAAATATGTGCCCAGAAATGTTTGTTTGTGTTAATTAAAATAACAATAAAAGAAACAATACCTAACATAGCGGTAAAAGCAATATTGCCACTCACATTTGCTGTGCCTGGTACTAAACCAATTAAATTATTAATTAAAATAACAAAGAATATGGTTAATAATAAAGGCATAAATTTTTGATATTTATGACCCAAATTAGGTTTTGCAACTTCATCTCTTACAAAAGTTACAACAGGTTCAACTGCATTCTGAAAACCCTTTGGTGCAGTTGTAACACCCTGACCAGTTTTATATAATTTAGCAACACCAATCATTAACCAAACCAATAATATCATTGCCAAAATATTTTGAACAACATTTTTAGTTAACGATATGTCGTAAATTTTTGAATCTAAATCTGGCAATCCATCTGCTCCAACAGTGTAAATTTGACCCACTTTGTATAAAGCCTGTCCCTTTGCATCCTTGGCATCTTCTAAATGATGTTCTTTTGCAAAATGCTCTGTATATAACATATATCCATCATGTGCTTCATGGCCATGATGAAATGCAGACGACATAAAACAACTAAACCCTTTTTCTTTATTGTATAATATAACAGGCAAAGGAATAGTTATTGGTTTTTCGTTGATGTTGAAAAAGTGAAAATCATGAGCATCTGAAACGTGTTCTATAATAATTTTTGCAGGATTTATCTTACCCTCTTCATGCTTATTTTCATTAGCTAAAGAGGTATTAGAAATACATAATACAGAAAGTCCAAATGTCAATAAACTTAAGGTTTTCACTAATCTTGAAGACATCACGCTTTTCAAATTTTTTGCAAATATAGGGAGATGCCATTTAAAACTATTAATCGTTAGACCTATTTAGGTTGAATTTTTAACAAAACCATTTAAAATAAATTCTTAACCTTAACCTAATCTCTACTATTTTTGATGTTGTCTATGCTAGCATTTGTAAGAGGAAATTTTGTTAATAAATCACCAGCCAAAGTTATAGTTGATGTAAATGGAGTGGGCTATGATGTACAAATAAGTTTAAATACTTATGAATCCATCCAAGCCAAAGAAAATGGATTATTATATACTTATTTACATATAACTGAAAATTCACAAACACTTTTTGGTTTTTTTGAAACTAAAGAGAAAGAAATTTTTATTCATTTAATTAGTATTTCTGGAGTAGGTGCATCTACAGCAAGAATGATGCTTTCTGGCATGAAACCAACAGAATTGGCAACATGCATTGTTTCTGGAAATTTGAATGAATTAGTTAAGATAAAAGGCATAGGAAAAAATGGTGGTGTAATTCACCTGAATTTTTATTCCGGTTTCATTGATAGCGACATTTTTCATCATGTACATTTTCGGCTTTTCCGTTAATGTGCTTACCCTACTCGCCATTGTCCTCGCAACCGGTCTGGTGGTGGATGATGGAATCGTTGTAACTGAGAATATCTATAAAAAGGTTGAAGAAGGAATGTCGCCGTTCGAAGCAGCGATAAAAGGTTCTAACGAAATATTTTGGGCAGTTATTTCGATCTCAGTAACTCTGGCTGCCGTGTTTTTGCCAGTGATCTTTCTCGAAGGTTTCGTAGGACGACTGTTTCGGGAATTTGGAGTTGTGATCGGGGCTGCGGTACTCATCTCAGCATTCGTTTCGCTTACGCTTACGCCAATGCTTAATGCATACCTGATGAAAGGCGGAGTGCAGAAGAAATC
>JANLVQ010000322.1:0-2599 GCA_031364085.1 Chitinophagaceae bacterium | reverse complement strand
CTTGCATAGTAAGCAGTTGAGCCATCTGAAGAAATAGTTATGCTTCCTTCATCTTCTATTGTATTAATTGGGTAACCCAAATTTTCTGGTTCACTCCAAGTATCTCTTGCAGTTTTTCTACTAATAAATAAATCTGTTTTTCCATAGCCTGGCCATGCATCTGATGTAAAATATAAAGTTTGATTATCTGCATGAATATAAGGATACAATTCATTACCAGATGTATTAATTGAATCTCCCATGTTTACTGCTGGTCCCCATTTTCCATTAGCTTGTCTTGTACTCATGTATAAATCTCTTCCACCAAAACCTCCTGATCTATCGCTTGTAAAATATAAGTTTCTTCCATCAGGACTAATACTTGGGCCACTATCCCAATATTGCGAGTTAATATTTTCTCCTAAATTTTCAGGTTCACTCCAACCCTCTGGCGTTATGTAAGAAATGTATAAATCGTAATTACCAAATCCTTGATTGCCAAAATCAGCAGCAAAAATGAGCCATTCACCATCGCTTGAAACTGTTGCTGCTCCTTTTAAAATAGTTTTATTTATGCTGCCTTCAATAATTTCAGCATTTGAAAATTGGTTATTATGGATAAATGATTTTGCAAAATATTCTCCTCTATTTATCATCCTCGAAAAAACCAACAAAGTATCGCTAATGCTAAGTGTTGGATAATATTCAGAGTTTACAGTGTTTACACTATCGCCTAAATTAATTGGATTAAATTGGTAGCTTTTATTTACATTTTTATTTTGATAAGCTACTGCAAATTCAAAAGATTTTTTTCTGTACAAAGCACTTCTTATACTTCTTTCATTTAGGGATGGAATATTTAAAAAAGCATTTACTTGATGCAAAGCTTCTTCAAAATTTCCAATTCCAGCAAGGTTTATAGCGTAAGGCAATCTATAATAATCTGCATAATTGCTGTCTTTATTCAGGGCAACTTTATAATTGATTACTGCATTGGTATAATCTTTTTTTTCTCCGTAAACTCCGGCTAAAGATAAATAAGCTTCAATATAGTTTGGGTCTGCAGTTAAGGCTTGTTGCAAAGTTTCTATAGCATTATTGAAAGCACCATCATTAATTTGACTCATACCTTGTGCATATAATTTTACTGCTCTGGGATTCTGAGTTCTGATTTGTGTTTTAACCGTAGTGCATCCTAAAAAAATAAAAATAAAAACAATACAACGCATACGTAGGCTTTGATGCTAAGTTGATTGAAATAACACAAACTAAAAGTTAAAATTGAACTTTAATTTATGGAACATTAATGTACTTGTGAATTTGTAAACTCAATTGCCACTCAGGGTGGGCTTTAATATAATCAATAATTAAAGGAGTTATTGTTGCAGATTTATCCCATTCTGGTTGAAGATATAATTTGCACGATGGGTTAACTTGTGCAGCATATTGTTCTGCCCATTCAAAATCGCTTTTATTAAACACCACAATTTTTAATTCGGTTGCTAAAGGTAAAATTTCGGGTAATGGTGCTTTGAATTTTTTGGGAGATAAACAAATCCAATTCCAACTTCCACTAAAAGGAGAGGAGCCTGAAGTTTCAATATTAGTTTCAAAACCTAATGCTTGCAATTGTTTGGTTAATTGATCTAAATTGTGTAGCAAAGGTTCGCCACCTGTGATAACTACTAAAGGTTTTTGGTTTCTTGTTTCTTGTTTCTCGTTAGTTGTTTCTCGTTTTTGGTTTTGACTTTTAACTTTTGACTTCTGACTTTCATCAATTTCTATTAATAGCTTTTCTATTATTTCTTCTACACTAAATTTTGGATGAATATCAGCATCCCAACTATCTTTCACATCGCACCATACACAACCTACATCACAACCACCTAAACGAATAAAATAAGCAGCTTTACCTTTATGGTATCCTTCTCCTTGTAAAGTATAAAAAGATTCCATTACAGGAAGTGTTGTGATATGTTGAACCAATAAACTCAAAATAAAAAATTTACAAATTAGAATAATTCAAATATGCTTTCATGGTATTTTTCAGTAATCCAGCAATTGTCATTAAACCCACACCACCAGGAACAGGAGAAATGGCACCTGCTTTTGTGGCTACATCATCAAAATCAACATCACCCTTAATTCTATAACCTCTTGGTGCAGTTTCATCTTCAACTCTTGTAATTCCTACATCAATTACAATAGCACCTTTTTTTACCATAGAAGATTTTATAAAACCTGGTTTGCCCATTGCAGTAACTAATATATCTGCATTGCTGCAAATTTCTTTTAAGTTTTTAGTATAGCTATGACAAATAGTAACTGTACAATTTCCATAAGTATGATTACCACTTAGCAAAATACTCATTGGTCTGCCTACAATGTTGCTTCTCCCAATTACCACTGCATTTTTACCTTTGGTTTCAATGTTAAAATATTCTAATAACATCGTCATACCGTAAGGTGTTGCAGGAGCAAATGTTGGATGACCCTGAACTAGTCTTCCAGAATTTAAAGGATGAAAACCATCAACATCTTTTTTTGGTGAAATAGTTTCAATAACTTTTAATTCGCTAATATGTTTGGGTAATGGCAGTTGAACCAAAATACCATCAAT
>JANLVQ010000302.1:0-1553 GCA_031364085.1 Chitinophagaceae bacterium | reverse complement strand
ATTGCAATAACAATACTACCAATCATTGCAGCTAACAACAAAATACTCACCACTTCAAATGGTAAAGCATAACCTGTAGTGTTGGTATCTAACATATTATTTCCAATTCTTCTTACACTATTATCAAAAGCATCATTGGATTGATGAAAATTATTTCCATTAATAAGATGGTAAACAAAAGCAATGGCAAACACTGCTGCAAGTATTGAAAATATTTTTCTACCTAAAGTTGGATTAGGTAATTCGTTACCTGATTGATCGGTTAAGAAAATTGAAAAAATAATCAACACTACAATACCCCCCACATAAACTACAATTTGTACAGCTGCTAAAAAGTTCACATCCATCCAAAAAAATAAAGCAGCAATACCTATTAAAGAAAACAACAAGCCAATTGCAGCACGAAAAATTTTACGAGCCGTTACAGCAAATACTCCTGATACAAGTATTAATGCTGAAATAAAATAAAATATGATGACAGATGCGTTCATTATTCTATACCCTCCCTAATTTTTGAATTTGGTGTATTTAATATTTTAGTTAAATCTCTTCTATTGTAAACACTATGTTCAAAAGCATTGCTCATTTTAATAGCATCTGTTGGGCATGCTTCTATACATAAATTACACATGGTACATAATTCTAAATGGTAAATAAATGCATCAATTGCTTTTTTCTTTTTCCCTTCTGGTGTAATATCAAACTTGGTAATAATTTTTATAGTTCCATTCGGACAAGCTAATTCACAAGCTGTACAACCGGTGCATGCATGTTCATTGTTTTCATCGTGTGGCATAACAACTTCGCCTCGAAATCTTTCTGCTAACTGTAAAGTATTTCTGTTATCAGGATATTGTTCAGTAATTATTTCTTTATGATGGGTAAAGTAATAACCAGTCATCTTCATCCCTTTAAGTAAAGATGTTATTGCCTGATAAATTTCTTTTATATAATTTTTTAAAAACATATTTGTTTAAAAATTAAAAATGCCAACCCAAAATGGTCATTAATGTTATTAATAATAAATTAACCATACTAATGGGTAATAAATATTTCCATTCTAAATTTAATAACTGATCTATTCTTAATCTTGGAAAAGTCCATCTAAACCACATCATACAAAAAATTAAAAAAATAGTTTTTCCAAAAAACCAAATGGATGATGGAATAAAATCCATGATATGATTAAATGCCGACCAACTGCCCAAATGAAAAGGCATCCATCCTCCTAAGAATAAAGTAACAGCTAATGCACAACCAATAAAAATATTAATGTATTCCGCCAAAAAAAATAATGCGAATTTCATTCCTGAATATTCTGTATGAAAACCAGCAGTAAGTTCAGATTCTGCTTCTGCTAAATCAAATGGAGCTCTATTGGTTTCTGCAGTAATTGCTATAATAAAAATGATGAAAGAAATTAATACAGGTATATGACCTTTAAAAATCCACCAACCATTTTGTTGAGAGTTGATAATATCTTGTACACTTAAACTGCCTGTTAATATTACAATTGATATTATAGAAAGCCCTGCAGATAATTCGTAGCTTAC
>JANLVQ010000274.1:0-4247 GCA_031364085.1 Chitinophagaceae bacterium | reverse complement strand
ATGTACCTCATATTTATAAAAGCAATTTACTAAGTGGTATAAAGGAAAAAAGAAAACTAGAAGATAAACTTAAAAAAGATTATTCCCCTACCCTTTTAGAATTTGGCAAACTTCACATATATCTAGCACGCCATTTTGGTTTTTGTTATGGCGTTGAAAACGCAATAGAAATTGCTTTTAAAACAATAGAAGAAAATAAAGAAAAGAAAATTTATTTACTCAGTGAAATGATCCATAATCCTAAAGTAAATGAAGATTTAAAAAATTTAGGTGTTATTTTTTTACAAGATACTTACGGTAATCAATTAATTCCTTTTGAAGAAATAAATGGAGATGATGTTGTGATTATACCAGCATTTGGCACAACCTTAGAAATTGAAGCCATATTAAAAAATAAAGGAATTACCATTGAAAAGTATAATACAACTTGTCCTTTTGTAGAAAAAGTTTGGAACAGAAGTGAACAAATTGCAAAAAAAGGCTACAGCATTATTATTCATGGAAAATCTCGCCATGAAGAAACTAGAGCAACTTTTTCTCAAGTTTCTATTTACACACCAACAATAGTTATTGAAAATATGAAAGAAGCCATGCGATTGGCTTTGTACATGACTAAACAATTACCTGAAGCCAGTTTTTATAGAGAGTTTGCAGGACGTGTTTCAAAAAACTTTGATCTAAAAAAAGATCTACAACGATTTGGAGTTGTAAACCAAACAACACAATTAGCAACAGATACGCAAGGCATTTCAGAGTATTTGAAAAATTATGTGATGAAATTTTATCAATTAACTCCTGAAAATATTTCAGAACGTTTTGCTGATACCAGAGATACACTTTGTTATGCAACTAATGATAATCAAACGGCTGTAATAGAAATGTTAGAAACAGATGCTGATATTGCCATTGTTGTTGGTGGAAGAAATAGTAGCAATACTTCACACTTAGTAGAATTATGTGAAGCTAAATTGCCAACTTATTTTATTGATGAAGCCTCTAAACTAATTAGTAAAACAGAAATTATAAATTGCGATTGGAAAACAAAACAAGAATCAATTGTTGAAAATTATCTTCCAGAAAAAAAACTTACAAAAGTTTTAATTACAAGTGGTGCAAGTTGCCCTGATGCAGTTGTTGAAAAAGTAATCAACAGATTGGTTTCATTTTTTGAATAATATTTATGCCAAATTTTTTTATTGAGAATGATGAATTAAAAGCGGCTATATCAATTACTGGTGCTGAATTACAAAGCATTTACAACAAATCAAATTCAACTGAATATTTATGGAATGCCAATCCTGATTATTGGGCAAAAAAAAGCCCTGTTTTATTTCCTATTGTTGGTGGTTTAAAAAATAATCAATACCATTTTAATGGAAAAACATATGTATTGAGCAGGCATGGATTTGCAAGAGAAAAAGAGTTTGAAGTGGTTCAGGTTTCAAATAAAATCATTCAATTTATTTTAAGTAGTAGTGATAAAACTGTAGAAATTTATCCTTTTTATTTTAAATTAACCATTGAGTACAGCATAGAAAAAAATAAATTATTTACAAAATATATTGTTGAAAATTTAGGAACTGAAGAAATGTATTTTTCTATTGGTGCTCATCCAGCATTTAAAGTTCCTTTAGCTGAACAAACAAAATTTGAAGACTGGTATGTAGAATTTAATGCAATTGAAAATGCTGATATTTTTCCTTTAACTAGTGATGGACTATTAGAGAACAATTCGATTCCTTTTTTTCAAAACACAAATAATCTTCAACTGAAAAAAGAATTATTTTATAAAGATGCGTTAGTATTTAAAAAATTAAATTCGAATAAAATTTCTTTAAAAAGTAAATCATCAAAAACAGGATTAACTATGCAATTTGATGATTTTAATTTCTTTGGCATTTGGAGTGCAAAAAATGCAAACTTTGTTTGTCTTGAGCCCTGGTGTGGCATTGCAGATTCAATAAATTCAGATGGAAATTTCATTCAAAAAGAAGGTATTAACAAACTGAATTCGAATGAAGTTTTTATAAGAACTTGGAGCATTGAATTGTTTTAAGTTTTTTCTTCCCAAACTTTCACCAGTTCAACTAAAACTTCTACAGCTTTTTCCATATCACTTACGCCAACCCACTCATGCTTACTATGAATGGCTTGCATTCCAGTAAAAATATTAGGACAAGGTAAACCCATAAAACTTAATTTACTACCATCTGTACCACCACGTATAGGTTCTTTCACAACTTGCAACCCAACTCTGTTATAAGCTTCAATTGCATAATCAATAACATGTGAATGTTTGTCCAAAACCTCCTTCATATTTCTATATTGTTCTTTCACTACAAAATCCATTGAAGCTTTAGGATATTGTTGTAAAATTGTTTCAGCTATTTTTTGCAATTTCGCCTCATATACTTTCAAGTTTTTCGTTTCAAAATCTCGAATTATAAATTCAACACTTGCCTTTTCTGCTAAACCTTCTAATCTTACAGGATGCACAAATCCTTCTCTTTTTTCAGTAGCTTCAGGGCACCAAGAATCTTTGGGCAAAGCAGCTACAATTTCACTTACAATTTTTAATGCATTTACCATTACTCCTTTTGCAGCACCAGGATGTGCAATTACTCCATAAATAGTTATAGTTACTGCATCGGCACTAAACGATTCATCTTCAAAAGTGCCTAATTCTCCACCATCTAAAGTATAAGCAAAATCTGCTGCTAGCTTTCTCACATCAAGCTTTGCAGTACCCATTCCAATTTCTTCATCTGGAGTAAATAAAATTTTAATTGTACCATGTTCAACTTCAGGATGAGTAATTAAATAATTTGCCAAATCCATAATAATAGCAACACCAGCTTTATCATCTGCACCTAATAAAGTATTGCCACCTGCAGTAATAATATCTTTTGCAATATGATTTTTTAAGTAAGGATATTTTTTTATAGAAATTATTTGTGAAATATCATCAGGTAAAATAATATCTTTTCCATCATAACTTTTATGTAAAATAGGCTTCACATTTATACCACTACAATCAGGGGCTGTATCTACATGACTGCAAAAACAAATTACAGGAATATTTTTTTTACTGTTGGATGGAATAGTTGCATATATATACCCAAAATCATCTAAGTCAACATCATCAATACCCATAGACATTAATTCATCAAATAAAATTTTAGATAAATTTTTTTGTTTTAACGTTGAAGGATGACTATTGCTTTGAGGATCACTTTGTGTATCGATAGTAACATATTTTAAAAACCTTTCAGTAACACTATGATTGTAATTTTCTAACATGAATTTAAATTGTAAGGCAAATTAACAAATAGTTTTTTCAATTGCCGATTAAGAATCTATTTTTGACTAATTCTTTTTTTATGAGCAAAACCATTATTTCAGTAAAAAATCTTACCAAAAAATATGGAGATTTTATTGCAGTATCCAACATCAGTTTTGATGTTTTTGAAGGTGAAATTTTTGGATTGCTTGGACCAAATGGTGCAGGAAAATCAACCACCTTAGAAATTATAGAAACCCTTAGAACAAAAACCAGTGGAAAAATTACTGTTGCTGGTTTTGATTTAGATACTGAAGCAAATGAAATTAAAAAAATAATTGGTGTACAATTACAAAGTAGTGGCTTCTATCCTGGTTTAAATTTAGTTGAATTAATACACTTATTTTGTGGATTATATAATGAAGAAGTAAATGCAGAAGATTTATTAGAACGTGTTAATTTAAAAGATAAGGCAAAAGCTAAGTATAAAGAATTAAGTGGTGGACAAAAACAAAGGTTTTCAATAGCAACAACCCTTATTAATAAGCCAAAAATTATTTTTTTAGATGAGCCCACAACAGGCTTAGACCCACAAGCCAGACGAAATTTGTGGGATTTAATTCAAACCATTAGAAGCACTGGTACAACTATTATTATTACTACTCATTATATGGATGAAGCAGAATTATTGTGTGATAGAGTTGCAATAATTGATCATGGCAAAATTATTACAATTGATGCTCCTGATACATTAATAGATAATTTAGTTTCGAGTGGTTTTGAAAAACCAAAAATTATAAAAAATGCTAATCTTGAGGATGTATTTATAAACCTTACTGGTCATGCCATTAGAGAAGAATAAAACAAAAGAATTTATTAAAGAACTAAGTGAGGCTTTTGAACTTGTTGCTGATAAAGAGCATGCTTTAAGAGCTGCTGCTTATATGAAAAATAATTTTATATTTTT
>JANLVQ010000251.1:0-3302 GCA_031364085.1 Chitinophagaceae bacterium | reverse complement strand
CGTCTTTGCGAGTGAAGTTAAAGAAGCTGTCATTGCGAACGAAGTGAAGCAATCTCTTCCAGACAACCAACAACCGACAACCAACAACAGCGATGCTATCTACAATCACTGCGTAAATTTCACTGAAAAAAAAGTGCAATTTGTCAATGGTAGTCGCAACGTATTCGTACATCAATTAGCTTGTAACCTAAATCGAAAAGGAGTTGCTTTAAACGAAGCATTGGGATATATTCTAACCGATTTTGGCTATGATGAAAAAGAAGTAACCCAAGCAGTCAATAGTGCCTACGGAAATAGTCACGAGTTTGGAAACGATAAAAGAGAAAAGCCAATTAAGAAAAACGATGTCACTCTGAGCTTGTCGAAGAGCTTTGATGATATCGAAGACGACGAAGACAAACCAAAACCAACACAAATAGACCGTTTAGAGTTGTTTTTATCAAACAAATATGTATTTCGTCATAACATAGTATCTGGAAAATTAGAATTCCAATATTTCGGTAAAAAGAAGTGGAATGTAATGAATGACTTTATTGAAAATTCAATGCTTCGCGAATGTCTAAAAGGAAGAATTAAAACAAACCTATCATCATTAAGAAACTTATTGTATTCTGATTTTTGTGTGCTGTTCAATCCATTTGAAGATTACTTTTTTAATTTACCTTCTTATGATGAAAAGACCGATTACATTACTGAATTAGCCAACACAATCACAACTACAAAACAAGACCTTTGGCAGCAATGTTTCAAAAAATGGTTAGTGGCAATGGTGGGCTGTGTACTCGATGATAAAGTAATAAATCACACGGTTATTGTCTTCAGTGGCAAACAAGGATTAGGAAAAACAACTTGGGTTGAAAAGCTTGTTCCCAAACAATTGAAAGAGTATTTATTTTCTGGAACCATAAACCCAAACAACAAAGATACACTGGTGCAACTGGCAGAATGTATGTTAATCAATTTGGACGAATTAGAAAACCTAAACCGTTCAGAAATTGGATCGCTAAAAGAAATCATTACAAAAACCCAAATCAGAATGAGAAAAGCCTACGGACACAACAACGAAACTATGCCAAGACGCGCATCATTTGCCGGAAGTGTCAACACAGCTCAGTTTTTAAATGACACTACAGGAAGCAGAAGATTTCTTTGTTTTGAGTTGGAAGGCATAAAATACCAGCACGATGTAGATATTAACATGGCATTTTCCCAAGCATTGTTTCTTTTCAAAAGTGGTTTTAGGTTTTGGTTTGACCAAGAAGAAATAAAATCAATTACCGAAAATAACGAACAATACCAACTACGAAGCCCAGAGGAAGAACTGCTTTTAACGTGGTTTGAACCCTGCGAAATAGAAAAAGCAAACATATTTCTTAATGCTTCTCAAATAGCTGCCAAGCTAGCCGAGAAAGCCAAAATAACAATTACAGATGCAACAATAAACAAATTAGGCAAATCTTTAATCAAACACAAATTTCTAAGACTGAAAAAAAACGGAATATTTGTATATGCACTAATCGAAAACACTTGGGAGGAAGTAGATAATAGCAATAAAATAATTGAAGAATAATTAAACAAAAGAGTACCAAAACCAGTATAAAAAAATCTCATAAAAAAGTGGAAAACTAGCGTTTCCACTTTTTTTGTTTTTTCTACTCTCAATTACTTTGTAATTCTTTATTTTCATAGGGTAAGGTTGGTACCCTAAAACCGCCACAAACATTTTTATTTTTTTTCTTCTCAAACAATCGGGTAATACAAGACCAAAACAAAGCATTTTAGTAAAGTAGTAGTTCCAGTTTGCACTCATACAGACGTATAAATCCGTTTTTTTTATGCTAAAAAAATAAAAAATCTTTTATCTCAAATTAGGGTACCAACCTTACCCTAATCTTATTTTCACTCTTTTACATTCCGTTGCTTTTTTGTATGTTTGTAGAGTATTGATTAGGTTTCATAATACAAATTAAATCAGAAAACGCACCATAACAAATTGTCGTGACAGTGTCACGACAATTGAAACATAAATTCAAATGCAATTTTGAAAAAATATTTTTGAAACAGGTGAATTTTCAACAAAATATAATTCTTTCTGCCAACAGAAGAAAAAATATAATAATTGAAGTAAATCTTTGCGATAAGTACCAAAAAACGGTACCTATCGCAAAAAAGTACTTTTTACTATGAGAGATAGTCGACACCTCTAACCTTTCCGCTTCCAAAATCGAAAT
Organism: Chitinophagaceae bacterium; assembly: GCA_031364085.1. Lineage (GTDB taxonomy): Bacteria > Bacteroidota > Bacteroidia > Chitinophagales > Chitinophagaceae > CAIVPM01. The sequence goes on along the minus strand of JANLVQ010000251.1, from coordinate 1,071 downwards.
GCTTTAAGGCAGCCGGCTGCGTTCCAGAATGCGAAATAGGTGCAACAATATAAATCCGATAGATAATAGTAGAATTGTTTTGTGTCATTTTTAAGTTGTTAAATAATTAGATTATTCATAAAAAATAATAATCTAGTTGGAAGCATTTTTCTCCTCTTCTTTCCTTCTCAATAGCTCTGAAAAAACAAACACAGGATCTTCCCCAGTTTCAATCAAATTACTAAAGGACCAAAAGCAATCTTTAGTTAATTCAAAATGGGTATCAGTATCAGAACTAATTTCTCCAAGAAATAAGGAATAGGTTAATAAATCCCTTGCATAAATAAATTCAACATAATTATATTTTACACTTACTTTAACGGTGCCAAAATTCAACAATCCATTAAAGTGAGAGGCTAATACTAAAATGTCATTTGTAATTTCTTCATCAAAACGGTGAAGGATGGTTGACCTAAATGTTAATCTACCTGAATTCACAGCGTAGTTAAAATCCACAAAATTAGTATCATCCACTTTAAAACTGCATTCAATATGCTTATCATTGTCAAATTGTCCAAATCGCCAACCAGAGCCTTTATGAAATTTAAGTAGGTCAACCCATACATGATGTGAAGCATTTTTTACGTTTAACAATCTATATATTGTTCTAAATGTGAATTTTATTTTTCTGAAAAGTGATCTCATTATATTCATAAAATTATTTTTTATTCCACTATAATATCTTGTGAAAAAAATCCAAAAAAGGATAAACACTATAAATTTAACTATACTCATCATGGTTTTAAAAAGGGATATCTGTTTTATCAATGGCAATACGTCTATTCTTTTTTACCCCTTTAATTTCACGTTTAAATTTGACACACTCATATATGTCGTTTACAACTCCATCTTTAACATCAACTATCAAATCAAAATAATTCCCTGAATTATTCCCAACAAAAGAGTACCCTTTACATTTATAATTACAACTTTTAGAATTACAAGCACCTTTTAAACGATTTAGATAAGTGTCGCCTACTTCAATAAACTCATCCAATGCATCATCTAATTTTTTAATAAACAATGATTTTG
>JANLVQ010000246.1:0-4647 GCA_031364085.1 Chitinophagaceae bacterium | reverse complement strand
TTGCAGTTCTCCATCACCATGTAAAGAGAAAACTAATTTGCTATCTTGATTCGCTTTTTTAGCAATTGCAGCACCTATTGCTACACTCATACCTTGTCCTAATGAACCACTTGACATTCTTACCCCAGGTAAACCTTCATGAGTTGTAGGATGACCTTGTAAACGAGTATTAATTCTTCTAAATGTTTTTAATTCATCAACAGAAAAATATCCAGATCGAGCCAATACTGAATAAAATAATGGAGAAATATGTCCATTCGATAAAAAGAAAATATCTTCATTTTCGCCATTCATATTAAAGAGAACATCATGCTTCATTACAGAAAAATACAAGGCCACTAAATAATCTGCACATCCTAATGAACCTCCAGGATGCCCACTCTGACAGCCATGTACCATTCTAACAATATCTCTTCTTACCTGACAAGCTATTTTTTCTAATTCAATTACTGTTTTCATATCAATTTTAAAGTGGCAAAGTAAAGGCTATATTATTTTAATGAAAAATAGTTTTTCTTTAGGTATAGAACTGAAATTTATTCTTTAATATAAAATGCTTAACTTCGTTCAGCCTCTCTAAGGGTTAAACACTTGTTTAAAAAAATATCTTATGTTCGAAATTCTAATTTTGGGGGGGCTGATGGCTTTTTGTATAACTTTTTATGCTGTACCTACAATCATAAAAATTGCCAATCAAAAGAGATTATTTGATTTTCCTGAGCATAGAAAAATTCATAAAAAACCAATTCCATCTTTAGGAGGAGTTGGAATTTTTGCTGGCTTAATTATTACCTTACTTTATTTCTTTCCTATTCTTAACACTCAAATCGAGCTCTATTATTTTATTCTAGCATTTCTAACTATTTTCTTTTTTGGTGTAATTGATGATTTAATAGGACTATCAGCTCAAAAAAAATTGGTTGGTCAAATTATAGTAACGCTTTTACTTACAGTTAAAGGAAATTTATTGATTACAGATATGCATGGGTTTTTGTTTGTAAAGGAATTAGGAGGTGCATCAAGTAAATTACTCACTATTTTTTCGATGATTGTAATCATTAATGCTTTCAATTTAATTGATGGAATAGATGGACTTGCTGCAACTATAAGTATTATTACTGCAACTTCATTTTCTGTTTTCTTTATTCTAAACAATGAAATATTTTACAGTTTATTAGGAATAACATTTGTTGCTTCAACTGTAGCATTTTTAATATTTAACTTTTCCCCTGCAAAGATTTTTATGGGCGATACAGGTTCCTTGCTTTGTGGAGTGGTGAATTCAATTTTAGCAATACATTTTATAGAAGCTGCAAACAGCTTTAAAAATTTTGTAATTCCATCTTCACCTGCAATTGCATTTGGTATATTAATTATGCCGTTATTAGATACTTTAAGAGTTTTTTTTATAAGAATTGTTCATGGAAGATCTCCATTCTATCCAGATAGAAATCATCTTCATCACATTTTATTAGATAGAGGTCTTGGACATCGAACAGTTACTTTATTAATTAGTTTAATAGCAATAATGTTTATTGGTTTTACAATTCTTTTATTGCCATTAGGAACTACTGCTGTTATTGGATTTCAAATATTTTTATTTTTTGGAGGCGTTCTCTTTTTACAAGTAACAGACAGAAAAGAAAAAAATAAGTTGAAAGCTATAAAAAAGGGTGTAGATGGATTTGGCGATAAGGTTAAATCTGTAATTAGTATTATAAGAGGTGATGATAGAAATCAAGAAAATGTAAATTAAATTATCTGGCCTCTTATTTAGAGGCTTTTTTTTGTGGTTAATGGCATTGTATTAGATTTGCCTTGAAAACGAAATTTATGAACGACGAAATTGAATTAATACTTGAAGAAGCCCAAGAAGGTATGCAAAAAGCAATTGCTCATTTAGAAACAGAACTTACTAAAATTCGAGCAGGAAAAGCAAGCCCTAGTATGTTAGAAGGATTAACTGTTGATTATTATGGAACTCCAACAGCAATAAATCAAGTTGCAAATGTTTCTGCATTAGATGCAAGAACAATAAGTATTCAACCATGGGAAAAAAATATGTTAGCACCAATTGAACGTTCAATTCTTATGGCTAACATTGGTATTACTCCTCAAAATGATGGTGTTCAAATTCGTTTATTTCTTCCACCATTAACTGAAGAAAGAAGAATTGAATTAGTAAAGAAAAGTTCTGCTGAAAGTGAACATAGTAAAGTAGCCATTCGAAATATTCGAAGAGATGCAATTGAAAAAGTTAAAAAACTTCAGAAAGATGGCTTAAGTGAAGATGCCACAAAAGATACTGAAGCCTCAATTCAAGAATATACAGATAAGTTTATAGCAATTATTGAAAAACATTTAGTTGCTAAAGAAAAAGAAATCATGACGGTATAGTATTTGTCTATTCGTAGAATAATCAATAAAAATAATGGAAAAAACACATTTATTAATTTTAGGTAGTGGACCTGCAGGGTATACTGCTGCCATTTATGCTTCTCGTGCTGGCATTAAACATATCTTATATCAAGGCATTCAACCAGGTGGTCAATTAACTATTACTACAGAAGTTGAAAATTATCCTGGATATCCTGATGGAGTTCAAGGACCAGAAATGATGATTGATTTTGAAAAACAAGCCAAAAAAATGGGTTCTGATATTCGTTATGGGCTTGCAACAAAAGTAGATTTTAGTAAACAACCCTATAAAGTTTGGATTGATGAAGAAATAGAAATTGAAGCTAATGCTGTAATTCTTTGTACTGGAGCTTCTGCAAAATGGTTAGGTATTGAAAGTGAAAGAAGATTAAATGGTTTTGGAGTAAGTGCTTGTGCAGTTTGTGATGGCTTCTTTTTCAAAGGTAAAGAAGTAGCTATTGTTGGTGCAGGAGATACTGCTGCTGAAGAAGCTTTGTATTTATCAAAACTTTGTACAACAGTACACATGATTGTTCGAAGAGATAAAATGCGTGCCAGTAAAGTAATGCAAGATAGAGTACTTAAAACATCTAATATTAAAGTATACTGGAATTCAGAGACAGATGAAATTTTAGGTGCAACAAAAACAACTGGTGTAAGAATAAATAATAATATTACAAACATTAAAACCGAAGTTCCAATTAGTGGATTTTTTGTAGCCATTGGTCATGAACCTAATAGTGAAATTTTCAAAGAATATATACAAATGGATGAAGCAGGATATATTAAAACAATACCAGGCACAACTAAAACAAATGTTGAAGGTGTTTTTGCTGCAGGAGATGTTCAAGATAAAATTTATCGTCAGGCTGTAACTGCTGCAGGAACTGGTTGTATGGCTGCTTTAGATGCTGAAAGATACCTAAGTGAAAAATTTGTTTAATGAGTTATATATCAAGATTTTTAGAAAATATCAAGTCAAAAATGATCAAATCTTAAACTAAAATGTACCCTAATTTATATTATTTTTTTAAAGATGTTTTTGGAGTAGAATGGGCTTTCTTAAAATTATTCAACTCATTTGGATTATTTGTTGCCATAGCATTTATTGTTGCATCATGGATTATAGGATTAGAGTTACAACGTAAACAACAATTAGGCTTGTTTGTGCATACCGATAAAAAAATAATTACTGGCAAACCTGCAAGTGTATCAGAGTTACTCATCAATTTTATTTTAGGTTTTATTTTAGGATTTAAAATTATTGGTGCACTTGTTATTCCAAATGCTTTGAATAATCCTCAAGCATTTTTATTATCAGGACAAGGTCATTTCTTATTAGGATTATTGATTGGGGCATTTGCAGCTAGCTATAAATATTATGAATTAAATAAAGAAAAACTAGATAAACCTGAAGAAAGAATTGTTCGTATTTGGCCACAAGATAGAGTAGGGGATATAGTTTTACTCTCTGCTGTTTTTGGTTTTTTAGGTGCAAAAATTTTTCACAATTTAGAAAATTGGAACGATTTTATTAAAGATCCAATCGGAGCTTTAATTTCTTTTAGTGGATTAACTTTTTATGGTGGATTAATATGTGCAACCATTGCAATTGCTATTTATGCAAAAAAACATAAAATTCCTTTTTTACATTTGGCCGATGCAACTGCACCTGCATTAATGCTTGCTTATGCAATTGGTAGAATTGGTTGTCAGGTTGCTGGCGATGGTGATTGGGGCATTATTAATTCTGCTTTTGTAACTGATGCTTCTGGCAATGTAATTGCTGCAACTACTGAACAATTTAATGCTGCATTGCAACAACATCATGGATTTTATATCAATATTTTTGGAAGTTTGGATCAAGTTCATCACATTAATGTTCAACCAGTTTCTTGGTTACCTAATTGGTTATTTGGTTATACTTATCCTCATAACGTAATTAATGAAGGTATTCCACTTTCAAATTGTTCTGGTGAATATTGTAATGCCTTACCATTAGCAGTTTTTCCAACACCATTATACGAAACAGTTATCTCTACCATTTTCTTTTTTGTTTTATATCGATTAAGAAAAAATTATAAAACTGCTGGAACCATTTTTGGCATTTATTTAATGATGAATGGATTTGAAAGATTTTGGGTTGAAAAGATTCGAGTAAATACTGTTTATAATATTGGAAATTTTCATCCAACACAAGCAGAAATTATTTCAACATTTTTATTTTTA
>JANLVQ010000214.1:0-5178 GCA_031364085.1 Chitinophagaceae bacterium | reverse complement strand
AGCAGCTGAAGAAAAATTTAAAGAAGCAGCCGAAGCATACGAAGTTTTAAGCGATGCAGATAAACGTGCTAAGTACGATAGATACGGACATCAAGCATTTGGTCCAGGTACTGCAGGTGGTGGATTTCATAACACCAATATGGAAGATATTTTCAGCCATTTTGGAGACATTTTTGGTGGCAACGATATGTTTAGTAATTTTTTTGGTGGAGCTGGTGGAAGAAATGGAGGAAGATCACAACCAACCGGTCAACGTGGTAGCAATTTAAGAATAAAACTAAAATTAAATTATGCTGAAATAGCAAGTGGTGTTACCAAACAAGTTAAAGTAAAAAAACACGTTGCTTGTAATAATTGTGGTGGTAATGGTGCAAAAGAAAAAATCAGTTTTCAAAAATGTGGAACTTGTGGAGGAAATGGTCAAGTAAAAAGAGTTCAAAATACTTTTTTAGGTCAAATGCAAACAGTTACAACTTGTCCTACTTGTAATGGAGAAGGTGCAACAATTACAGCAAAATGTGGTTCATGTAAAGGAGAAGGAAGGGTTTTTGGAGAAGAAATGATCAACATAGAAATTCCTGCAGGTGTACAAGAGGGGATGCAATTAAGCATGAGTGGTAAGGGTAATGCAGGAGAAAGGGGTGGTTATCCTGGAGATTTAATTATACAAATTCAAGAAGAAGCACACCCTGAATTAGAAAGAGATGGTTTAAATGTTGCTTACGATTTAAACTTAACTTTTTCTGATGTAGTATTTGGAACAGAGGTTGAAGTACCTACCATTACAGGTAGAGCAAAAGTGAAAATTCCTGCTGGTACACAAAGTGGTAAAATTTTACGTTTAAAAGGCAAAGGTTTTCCTGAAGTTCAAGGATATGCAAAAGGAGATCAGTTAATTCAAGTTAGTGTTTGGACACCTCAACATATTTCTAGCGAAGAAAAGGAAATGCTAGAAAAATTACATAATAGCCCCAACTTTAAACCCAACCCAGATAAAAAAGATAAAAGCTTTTTCGATAAAGTAAAAGAAGCGTTTAGTTAAAAAAAATCACCTATAAAAAAGAGAGCCACATCAATGTTGTGGCTCTCTTTTTATTTGAAGACAAATTAAATTTTAATCATCCAACCATGTGTATCAGAAATACGAGAGTATCTAATATCATCCATAGTTTTTCTTAATTGATTGGCAATTTTAAAAGTTTCTACATCGAACGGCATTCTAAAATCACCATAACCTAATTCTTTAATTGGAGCAATAGTTGCAGCAGTTCCACAACCAAAAACTTCGTTTAATTTTCCTTGTTTATAAGCTTCAACAACTTCATCAATACTTAATCTTCTTTCTTCAACCTTAATGCCCATTTCTTTTAAAAGCACAATAGCACTATTTCTTGTAACACCATTTAAAATGGTTCCTTCGCTTAATTCTGGAGTTACTGCAACACCATCAATAATAAACATTACATTCATCATGCCTACTTCTTGTAACCACTTGTGTTCAACTGGGTCTGTCCATAAAACTTGATCATATCCTTTAGCTCTTGCTTCTTTTGCAGCAATCATACTTGTTGCATAATTACCTGCATTTTTAGAAAACCCAGCACCACCTTTTACAGAACGAGAATACTTTTCTTCAACATAAATCTTCATTGGAGAAGTGTAATAAGGCCCAGAAGGACTTAATAAAATCAAGAATTTGTAAGTATCTGAAGGTCGAACTCCCAACAAAGTATCAGTAGCAAACATCAAAGGACGAATGTACATAGTGTGATCTTCTTTGTAAGGAATCCAATTTTTATCTAATGCAATCAATTGTTTCATTCCATCCATAAAAATTTCTTCAGGAATGGTAGGCATACACATACGTTCAGCAGAAATATTAAATCTTACAAAGTTATCATATGGTCTAAAAATGTAGCCATTACCATCTGCATCTTTATAAGCTTTGATTCCTTCAAAAATACTTTGACCATAATGTAGAGCTGCCAAAGATGGTTCAATTACAAGTGGTTGATATGGCTTTATTTCAACATTCTTCCATTCTCCATTTTCATAATCAGCTTCAAGCATATGATCACTGAAATATTTACCAAAGGGAATATTGTCTAAATTAATATCTTTTAACTTACTACTTTCTACTCGTGTAACGTTTATATCAATATCTGTTTCCATAGCTATATATTTGATGCAAAATAAAGTAAAAAACTAACAACTGTTAACATAAAATTAGTCATGAGTTTTAAATCAGCTAAATTATCAGATTTTTTAATTGTAGACTTATACAAAAATGCACTGATTAATAATATCAGCTCTGAGTTAACAAAAAATACCTCCCCAAATAAAGAACAAATTATAAATAAATTAGAATTTTTGGGAGAGAATAAAAAAAATATTGTAATTGTTGTAGAGGATAAAGAAGCAGTATTTATTTCAGATGAAAAATTACAACTCTTAACCAATCTATTACAAGCTTGTAATTTAAGCTTAGCTGATGTGGCAATAATAAATATTGCTAATAAAAATTTGAATTATACAACCTTAAAAAATGGTATACCCTTTGAGTTTCTTTTAATGATGGGAATTAATTTTAAACAATTTGAACTGCCACTTGTATTTTCAAAAAACAAAGTACAACAATTTAATAATGCACATCTTTTAATTACAGAAAACTTAGATGATTTATTAAGAGATACTGCTGAAATAAAAACACAAAAAAGAGCATTATGGAATGCTTTAAAAATGATGTTTAATATTAAATAAATTATGACCACCTTAATTTTTGCAACCAACAATAAAAATAAAGTAGAAGAGATAAGGAAAGTGATTAAAAATAAATTTGATATCATCACTTTAGAAGAAGCGGGTATTGACATTGATATTCCTGAACCGTTTGATACCATTGAAGAAAATGCGGCCGAAAAATCAAATTTTATTTACAGACTTACTGGCAAAAATGCTTTTGGTGAAGATACTGGCCTTGAGATTGAAGCATTAAATAATGAACCAGGCGTATTAAGTGCTAGATATGCTGGTGATGAAAAAAATCATCAAAAAAATATTGAAAAAATTTTGCTAAATTTAGAAGGAATAGAAAACAGAAAAGCTCAATTCAAAACCATAATTTCTTTAATGTTTGATGGCAAGCAAATAATGTTTGAAGGAATTTGTAAAGGGAAAATTATAAATGAAATGAGAGGTGAAAATGGGTTTGGCTATGACCCTATTTTTATTCCTCATGGCAGTAATAAAACTTTTGCTGAAATGAATCTGGAAGAAAAAAGTGTCTACAGCCACAGAAGAAAAGCAACTGATAAATTAATTGCATATTTAATAAACTAATCATATTTTCACTACACAAAATTTTATATGAAGAAAATACTTGCATTCTATTTAGCAAAACGTTTTTTAGTAATTGTTTTTTTAACTGTTTACTTAAGTTCTTGTACCAAATCAACAGATACAGCAGCAACTTCAAATACAACAAATGCAACTATTAAATTAGATACTATAAATGTTGCATATGGTGTAGATGCAGCACAAAAAATGGATATTTATTTACCACCAAATCGTTCAGATGCAAATACCAAGGTTTTTGTAATGATACATGGAGGTGCTTGGACTGCTGGAGATAAATCTGATTTTAATACAACTATTCCTGCTATTCAATCTGGTTTAAGTAATTACGCTGTAATCAATGTAAATTATAGATTGGCAGCAATACCATCAACAAATTTATGGCCAACGCAAATTAATGATGTGAATACTGCATTTGATTACATTGTTGCTAATGCAAATTATTATCATTATAACCCAAACAAGATTGTTGTTATGGGTGCTAGTGCTGGTGCACATTTAGGTTTACTAAAAGCATATAAGTACAATTCTGATAAAAAAGTGAAAGCTGTTGTAGATTATTTTGGACCAACCGATATGGCTGATTTATATAATTTTCAAGTTGGTATTCAAAAGCAATTATTTGAATTATTTATGGGTGGTACTCCTACTTCAACACCAACAACATATACTAATGCAAGTCCATTATTTTCAGTAGCTACAGGTGTTCCTCCAACTATAATTTTTCATGGAACAGCCGATGCAGTAGTTCCATTATCGCAAAGTACTAGATTAAAAACTGCACTACAAACAGCAGGTGTTGTGTATCAATATAATGAATATGTAGGCGAAGGGCATGGAGTTTTTAATTCAACAAATACTGCAGATGCTTATACCAAATTTGTTACTTTTTGCATTGCCAATAATCCTTAAACAATATTTACTTCACGTTCTAATTCAATTCTAAATTTTTGGCAAACACTTTCTTTAATTGCAGTGCTTAAATCAAATATTTCCTTGCCAGATGCATTACCATAATTAACTAAAACTAATGCCTGTTTTTTATGGCAACCATAATCATCTTTCCTATAACCCTTCCATCCACATTGCTCAATTAACCAACCAGCAGCAACTTTAAATTGATTATTTTTTGATGAATAAATTGGAATAGTTGGAAATTCTTTTTTTAATTGAGTACATAATGTTTCACTAACGATTGGATTTTTAAAAAAACTACCTGCATTTCCAATTTCAGCAGGATTGGGAAGTTTTGAACTTCGAATATTAATTACTGCTTGAGATATTGCTTTTGCATTTAAATGAGAACAATTCATTTTTTCTAATTCCTCTTTAATTGCTCCATATTCAATATTAAATTGAGGTTGCTTTTTCAATTTAATTGTAATATTTAAAATAATATATTGGTTCTTAAGTTGTGTTTTGAAAATACTTTCTCTGTAATCAAAAACACAATCATCAACACTAAAAATTTCCACTGCCTTAGAGTGAATATTCAATGCTTCTAATTCATAAAAAACATTTTTCAGTTCAACACCATAAGCACCAATATTTTGTAATGGAGCTGCACCTACACTTCCAGGAATGAGACTTAAATTTTCAATTCCCGAAAAATTATTTTCAATACAGTATAAAACTAAATGATGCCAAACCTCTCCTGCTGCTGCTTTTACAAAATAATATTCATCATCTTCTTTTATTAACTCAATTGATTTTAAATTATTTTTTATTACTATTCCATCAAAATCTTTGGTAAACAAAATATTGCTACCCCCTCCGATTATTAAAAATGGAATTTTATTTTTTTGAACATGATCAAAAATTTCC
>JANLVQ010000157.1:0-5492 GCA_031364085.1 Chitinophagaceae bacterium | reverse complement strand
ATAATTGATTTTTCGATAATGCCATTTGAATTAACTTTTAGTGCTTTTATATCAGAGCCCTCCATCCAACTAACAAATGCAGACTTTTCATCCAACATTAATAAATCAACCCTACCAATTGGTGTTCCCTCATCAATTTGAATTGGTGTACCAAAACTTTCACCACCATCTAAAGAAAAAATAATTTTAACTTGCCCTTTGTTGTCATTAATTGAAAACCAAGCTATGGCCAAATTATTACCAATTGCATCAACCTTTGGCCCATTAACAGGACAGCCCATAATTTTCCAACCGTCTGGAAAAATAATTTTTGGTACTGTCCATTTCCCATTAACTAATCTTACTATTGCCATATCTCTAATCTCGTCTTCAGAACGATCTCGATAAACAACCACTGGCCCGTTATCAGTAATAGCAACACTTGTTTGACAACAATCGCAAACCCTATTATCTAGTTCCCATTCTTTTTCTTTAATACCTTCTTTTGTTAGTATAGCCCCTCTGATTGTCATTTCTCCTTGATGCCCATTATGTGTACCTGCCTTTTCCGAAATTGTATTTCTTCCATCAAGCCAAGAAATGAAAAAGTTTTCATCGTAAGGCATCATTGATACAAAACCATGCTCTGCTAATTTTTCATCATTGTGCAAAATTTTAGATTGTGTCCATGTATTTCCATTATTTACAGAAGTAGTATATTTTACATCATAAGCAAACTTTGCAGTATCGCTTTTTTCTAAATAATTTGCAATTAGATTGTTTTTCCCATCTGCTGCAATTATTGGATAATCTGCCCAATTTACAAACCAGTTGTTGCCTTTAGCAATTGATATTGGTTTTGTCCAAACACCATTAATTATTGATGAAAATTTTAAAGTGCTTTGTTTCTTTAATTTTTCTATCCAGGTCAGATATACTGTTCCATTTTTATCGTTAAACAAATAAGGCTGGGCACAGGAATCTGATGCCGGTGATGCAAATTCCCTTATTTGATTTATTTTGGATTGATTGCAAAATGTTAAGGTTAAAATTATTAATAAACAAAAATTTGTTACTTTCATTTTGCATTTATTATTCTGTTATTAATTCGATACTTTTTTATATTCAAGTTTTATATAACAATTTCGAAAAACCAGAACATGGTGTTTCAAAGATCATGATTGTTTACTGACTAACAAAGCATTAAAAAAATTCCATTATTCAAATTTCTTAAAATTCAATTATCTTTTTTTAATTTTGACTTCCAATTAAGTTCTCAAAACAATCATAAGTACACTGATTATTTTCCCACTTTTATTTTAACAAAGTAAAAATGATATTAACTAATTTATTTGAGTAGAAAAAAGAAAAAAGGCTACAATTAATGTAACCTTTTGATTTCTAACGCTCCCGAATCTGGACTTGAACCAGAGACCCTCTGATTAACAGTCAGATGCTCTAACCAACTGAGCTATTCGGGAATCTCCCTTTTGGGGTTGCAAAAATAGGGGGCTGCTATTAGTAAGCAAAATTTTTTTTAATTATTTCCAGCTTTTTTCTTCAAACCCAACATAAACTGCTGAATCTCTAATTTCTATCAAATAAGTTTTTAAAAACTCTTCTCCTGTACTATTTCTTCCTGTTTTTAAATTAAATCGATATTGATGTACAGGGCAAACTGCATTGCCCATTGCATCAATAAATCCTTCACTCATTATTCCTCCTGCATGTGGGCATTTGTATGCAAAAGCATGGATGCTTTGTTTGTTTATTGCCAATGTTATTTTAATATCATTTACTTCTACCACACACATGCTATTTTTTTTCCAGGTAATGGCATTAACATCATCAAAAACTTTAAACCATTGTACTGTATTGGTTTGCACTAAAAATGAGTGGGTTTATAGGGATAACGAATCAGATAAATTTCTCTAACTTTTTGAAGTATAAACGCCCTTAACTCCTCTAGGTTAGTTTTTTCAGTAGCAGATGTAAAAATACAATTCCCTTCAGTAATATTATTCCATTTTTCTTGCAACTCTCTATGAATATCTTGTTTTATATCATCACTTAACCAATCATCAAAATTTTTTTCTTCATATAAATCTATTTTATTGAAGATGGTGAGAATGGGTTTTTCAAAAGCTTTTAACTCTTGCAAGGTTTTATTTACAGTGCCAATTTGATCTTCATGTTGAGGGTGAGAAATATCTACAACATGTAACAAAATATCTGCTTCTCTTACTTCATCTAAAGTGCTTTTAAAACTTTCTATTAAATGATGAGGAAGTTTACGAATAAAGCCAACTGTATCGCTTAATAAAAAAGGCGTGTTTTCGTAAACAATTTTTCTGGTGGTGGTATCTAGTGTTGCAAATAATTTATTTTCTGCAAATACATCGCTCTTGCTCAAAGTATTCATCAGTGTGCTTTTACCAACATTAGTGTAGCCAACCAAAGCCACTCGAATAAATTCTCCTCTTTCTTTACGTTGAGTAAAATTTTGTTTATCAATTTCTACTAATCTTTTTCTTAGTAATGAAATTTTATCTTTTACAATACGCCTGTCTGTTTCAATTTCTGTTTCTCCAGGACCTCTTGTTCCAATACCTCCACCTTGACGTTCTAAGTGTTTCCACATCCCTCTTAAACGTGGTAATAAATATTGGTACTGGGCTAATTCAACTTGCACTTTAGCTTGTGCAGTTCTTGCCCTACGAGCAAAAATGTCTAAAATCAAATCACTTCTATCAATGGTAGATACTTTTAGTTCGGTACTAATGTTTAATAGTTGTGACCCTGTTAACTCATCATCAAAAATTACTAAATCAATATTTTTATTTTTTACATAATTAGCAATCTCTTCAAGCTTACCTTTTCCAACAAAAGTTTTACTATCGGGTCTTTCTAATTTTTGAGTAAACTTATTAATTGTAATTGCCCCAGCAGTTTCTGCTAAAAAAGCTAATTCGCCTAAATATTCATTTACTTGCTCAATGGTTTGGTCTTTTTGAATTACCCCTACTAAAACGGCACGTTCATCGTTTTTTATTTTCTTATTTTGATCTATCAACTGTAAATAATTTTTTCAAAGTTAATCATTGCCTTACGATTAATTGTTTGTATTACTTAAATTGCATAAAACACACACTCATGAATTTCAATTTCGATATTTTACTTACCCTAACATTTACACTTTTTGCTGTAATTGATATTGTTGGTTCTGTACCCATGTTAATTGCATATAAAGAAAAAATGGGTGGATTAAATTCGGGTAAAGCCACTTTAATTTCAGGTGCATTAATGGTAATTTTCTTTTTTGCAGGTGAGCCTTTTTTAGGATTATTAGGGGTAGATGTGAGTTCTTTTGCAGTAGCAGGTTCAATTGTAATTTTTATTTTAGGTTTAGAGATGGTTTTAGGAATAGAGTTTTTTAAACCCGATGCTGACCCAAAAGCTGGAACATTAGTACCCATTGCATTTCCTTTAATTGCTGGTTCTGGTACACTTACTACCATTATGAGTTTAAAAGCAACTTTTAGTAAACACGATAAAAATCAGTACATGATTTTACTGGCCATACTCATAAACTTGTTAATCGTGTATTTGGTATTAATCTCTTTAAATCTAATACAAAGAATTTTAGGTAGGGCCGGATTAATAGCAGTTAGAAAATTTTTTGGTGTTATTCTATTAGCTATTGCAGTGAAGATATTCACAACTAATATTAGTGCTTTTGGGGCTTAAATTAAATCTGCATCTTTGTAACATAAAATTGATAGCAGAAAGAAAAATCTATAATTTTTTAACAACTCCTTAATACATAATTTCTTTAAAAATGCAAGTTCATTTTCTAACGTATGATGATATTCAATTGGTGCCTTCATTTTCATCAGTTGCATCACGAAAAAACATCAGTTTAAAAACAAAAGTTTCTAGAAATTATCAACTCTGCATTCCATTAGTAGCAAGTTGTATGGACACTGTTTGTGAAAGTGAAATGGCTATTGCTTTGGCCGAAGTGGGTGGCGTTGGTTGTATTCATCGATTCATGAGTATTGAACATCAGGCTAAAGAGGTAACGCAAGTTGTTAATGCTTTGTATAATGATACTGTTAGTAAAATTTGGTATAACTCTGGTATAGAAACCAAACAAATTCCAGTAATGGCTGCTGTAGGAGCTAATGGAGATTATGCAGATAGGGCAGGTGCTTTAGTTAATGCTGGTGCTAATATTATTTTAATAGATGTGGCTCATGGTCATCATGAAAATGTAAAAGATGCTATTTATAAATTAAAATCAATGTTGCCTAATCATATTGATGTAATTGCAGGCAATATTGCAAGTGCTAAAGCTGCACAAGATTTAGAGTATTGGGGTGCCGATGGTTTACGTGTTGGTGTTGGTGGAGGATCTTTGTGTACTACCAGAATTAAAACAGGTTTTGGTGTGCCAAATGTTACTTGCTTACAACAAATTTTAGAAGTTGCCAATATTCCTGTTATGGCAGATGGTGGTATTAGAACTAGTGGAGATATTGCAAAAGCATTGGCTTTAGGTTCACATTGTGTAATGTTGGGCTCTCTAATTGCTGGAACAAAAGAAGCACCAGGACAAGTTATTGAAAAGCCAAATGGTTTATATAAAAGATACAGAGGAGCTGCATCTTTAGAAACAAAAAGTGTTCATGGCCAAGAACAAAGAAATGTTGAAGGAGAGTCTACGGTTATTCCTTTTAAAGGAGGAGTAAAATTTGTAGTTGCGGGTTTATTAGATGGAATTAAATCGGCTTTATCTTATGGTGGTGCTAATAATTTAAAAGAGTTCAGACCAGAATTTGTAATTGTTACCAATGCAGGACAAGCAGAAGCAAAACCACATTTGTTATTTTAGTTAATACCATGGACAAACAGTATTATAAAGATTATTATTTTCTAGAAAGAAAACATTGGTGGTTTACTGCAAGAAAAGTAATTCTGGAGGATTTAATAAGAAGAAAAATTAATCCTACAATTCCATTAAAAATTTTAAACATTGGTACTGCAACAGGTGCTGGAACTTTGATGTTGCAAACATTTGGCAATGTTACCTCTATCGAATATGATGAAGATTGTTGCAAATTTTTAAACGAGGAATTAAAAATTACAACGCAACAAGGTTCAATTACAGCATTAAAATTTGAGCACGAACAATTCGATTTGGTTTGTGCCTTTGATGTGATTGAACATGTTGAAGATGATGGGTTGGCTGCTGCAGAAATGTTGAGGGTGTGTAAAAAAGATGGTTTTGTTTTTACAACAGTTCCTGCATTTATGTTATTGTGGAGTGAACATGATGTGGTAAATCATCATTATAGAAGATACCGCATCAATCAATTTAGAAATTTATTTAAAGTTGATGATTCAAAAATTGTTTTTAAATCTTACTTCAATTTCTTCTTTTTTATTCCTATTGCAATTATTAGAATTTTACTTTGGCCATTTCAAAAAAATAAATTAAAAACTAATGTGGC
>JANLVQ010000270.1:0-18353 GCA_031364085.1 Chitinophagaceae bacterium | reverse complement strand
TGTTGTTAAAAAGTTTAGTTGATGAAGATTGGAATAAAACTGTAATACATCCAGAATACAACAAACAAATGACTTTATGGTATTTGTTGGGTTTATATGCATGGCATGGTAAACATCATACTGCTCATATTAAAAATTTGCGTTTATTAAAAAATTGGCATTAAAATTATTTTATGCAATCAAAAGCAACAACAGTTGAGCAGTACTTAAATGAATTACCAGAATATCGAAAGAGTATTATTAGTGAAATTCGAAATATAATTAAGAAAAATTTATCCAAAGGTTTTGAAGAGGGGATGAGTTATGGTATGATAGGTTTTTATGTGCCACATAAATTATATCCCAAAGGGTATCATTGTGATCCAAAATTACCATTACCATTTATCAACCTTGCATCGCAAAAAAATCACATTGCAATTTATCACATGGGTTTGTATGCATCAAAGGAAGAATTAAATTGGTTCGAAACTGAGTGGAAAAAACATTCTTCCAAAAAACTCGAGATGGGCAAAAGTTGTATAAAATTTAAAAAAGCAGAAGATGTGAACTTGAAATTAATTGCAGAGTTAGCAAAAAAAATAACTCCTCAGCAATGGATTGATACTTATGAAAAAGCATTTGTAAAAAAATAAATTATCCTTCAAAAGTGCTATAAAAATATGGGGTATTAGATTCAAACTCAGCACTACAAGAATCAACCATTTTATACACTCTGGTAATACCAAATTCTTTTCTTTTATTATAAACATCCTCTTCATTACAATCATCTTTTAATAAAATACAAATTTGTTCATCACTAAAACCATTTTGTTTGGCTAAGTTCATTAAAGGCTTTGAAATATTATCTAAAGTATGTTTCAATAATTCAATTTCAATATCACAAATTTTTTGAATTTGATTTAAAAACCATTTGTCAATTCCTGTAGCCTGAGCAATGGTTTTAACAGTAATCCCCTGCATCAGAGCATCTTTAATTCTAAATACTCTATCCCATTTTGGTATTTTAATGTATTCTAAAAGCTCATCACTCTTCATTAAATTTTTGCCATAGTAACCTAAACCAACAGCATTATTTTCTAAGCTTTGACAAGCTTTTTGTATGGCTTCAGTAAAACTTCTTCCAATACCCATTACTTCTCCAACACTTTTCATTTGAAAACCTAACGTATCATTTGCACCTTTAAATTTATCAAAATTCCAGCGTGGAATTTTTACAATTACATAATCAAGTGCAGGTTCAAAAAATGCTGAAGTTGATTTTGTTATTTGATTTTTTAATTCGTCCAAATTATAACCAATAGACAATTTAGCTGCAATTTTTGCAATTGGATAACCAGTTGCTTTGCTTGCTAATGCTGATGAACGACTTACTCTAGGATTAATTTCTACAACAATCCACTCTTCAGTTTCTGGGTTCATGGCAAACTGAACATTACAACCACCTGCAAAATTGCCCAAGTTTCTCATTATACTAATAGCAATGTTTCTCATTTTCTGGTATGCAGTATCGCTTAAAGTCATAATGGGTGCAACAGTTATAGAATCTCCAGTATGTACTCCCATAGGGTCGAAGTTTTCAACCCCACAAATAATTACTACATTATTATTATTATCTCTTAATAATTCTAGTTCAAATTCTTTCCAACCTAAAATAGCTTTTTCAACAAGTACTTCATGTATGGGGCTTGCAGTTAAACCAAAATTTAAAGCATCATCTAATTCTTCTTTTTTAAAAACAATACTACCCCCAGTTCCTCCTAAAGTAAAAGAGGGTCTTAAAACTAAAGGAAATCCAATTTCTTGTGCAAACTCTTTACCTTCTAAAAATGAGTTAGCAATTTTTGCTTGACAAACATTGATACCCATTTCAATCATCCATTGCCTGAATTTTTCTCTATCCTCAGCTTTATCAATAGCTTTTATATCAACTCCAATTAATTTTACTGCATACTTCTCCCAAATACCCAATTCATCAACTTCTTTACAAAGATTCAAAGCTGTTTGTCCACCCATAGTTGGTAAAACAGCATCAATTTTATTTTCTTGCAAAATTTGTTCAATGCTTTCAACTGTTAATGGTAATAAATACACTCTATCTGCCATCATAGGATCAGTCATAATAGTAGCAGGATTACTATTTATTAAAATGACCTTAATACCTTCTTCCCTTAAACTTCTTGCAGCTTGAGTACCAGAGTAATCAAACTCACAAGCTTGGCCAATAATTATTGGACCACTGCCTACAATTAAAACTGATTGAATGGATAAATCTCTTGGCATGATGATTTTTGAATTCCGGCAAAAATAAACATCCACTATTTAAATAGAGAAGTTTTCATTCATATTTGCCATTAATTTAATATTAATTCTATGATTACATTAAAAATAGGCGATAAAGCACCCGATTTTAAAGCAAAAGATCAAAACAATAATGTTATTGAACTTAAAAATTTGAAAGGGAAGAAAGTTATATTATATTTTTATCCAGAAGATGATACTCCAACTTGTACCATTCAAGCTTGTAATTTGAGAGATAATTATAGTTTATTAAAAAAAGAAGGATTTGAAGTAGTAGGTGTTAGCCCTAATGATAGTAATAGTCATAAAAAATTTGAACAAAAATTTCAATTGCCATTTACATTACTTGAGGATCCACAACATAACATTATTAATAAATATGGTGTTTGGGGCGAGAAGAATTTGTATGGAAGAAAATATATGGGCTTACATAGAACCACTTTTTTAATAGATGAAAAAGGAGTTATTAAAAAAATATTTTTTAAGCCTACTAATAAAAAGCATGCTGAACAAATTGTAAAATTTTGGAAAGAAAATGTTTAAGTAAAACAAACAACAGAGCCGATTCATTTGAATCGGCTCTGTTGTTTAAATAATTATCTTTTTAAAGCTTTATAAACCTTGTTGCATCCATGCCATTGTTTGAAGTAATTTTTATTAAATAAACTCCTTGAGGCAAGGTTGATGAATTAACTTGAATGAAGTTGTTACCATTTGCTAGAGTAACAATTTTCAAAATTCTTCTGTTGTTGAAAACATCAAATACTTCTATTTGTGCTGAAATATTTCCATTCACAAAACTTCTAACATTTAAATAAATATTACCAAATGTTGGGTTTGGATATAGAGTTACAATTTTAATTCCATTTGAAGGAGTAACATTAGTTGAGCTGTCTATTACCTTAACTGTTGTACAGAAATTATTCATACATCCTTTAGCTGTTTTGATTTTTAAACAAACAGTATAGGTTCCTCCATGATTATATTTTTTAGCTGGACTAATAATATTGCCTATTAATGAAGTACCATCACCAAAACTCCAAATTCTGCTAATAATACTATCATTAGCACCAGCAAAACTTAAGCTGCTATTATATTTTATTTCTTTATGCCCTATATTTTGAATGGTAAAGAATGAAGTGCAATTAGATGGGTTGGTGTTGATTCCAACATAAATATTTAAACATGCAGTATTGATACATCCTTTAGCTGTTGTGATTTTTAAACAAACATTGTAAACACCAGGAGTAGCATAAAAGTGAATTGGTTCTTTAATATTACCAGTTAAATAATTTGTTGTTGATGTACTATCACCAAAGCTCCAATATCTGCTAATAACACTATCACCTGCTGCAGTATAACTATTAGCACTATTAAATTTAATATTGTAACCAGAAGCTTGAGTTGTAGGTAAATTGGTAAATACAAACTGAGCTTTACATGCAATAGCTGGTGGAATTAGTGTATCATTAATAACTATTGTTCTACAAGTATCACTTACACAACCAGTGCTAGTTGTAATTTTTAAACAAACCAAATATGTTCCATTTGCTGGGAAAGTGAATGTAGGATTTGGCATTGTTGAAGTAGCTAAACTTCCTCCAACTAAATTAACTCCAAATTTCCATAAATAAGAACTTGGAGTACCACTTGTTCCAGAACTTGAAGTACTTGTAAAACTTGCTGTTTTGCCTTGTACTATAAAATTAAATTTGGCTTTACATGATGTAGTAGGTGGAATGATTACTGAAATTTGTGTACAATATGTACTGGTACAACCTTTTGCTGTGGTAATTTTCAAGCAAACTGTATAAACTCCAGATTTTGTATAAATATGTGATGGGTCTTTTATATTACCAGTTAAATAACTATTCGATGAACTATCTCCAAAACTCCAATCTCTTCTAATAATACTATCTCCTGCACTTGTATTACTATTTAAGCTGTTAAATACAACGCTATTGTATGAGTTAAAGTTATAATTAAACATAGCATGACAAACAACTGGTGGAATTGTAGTATCATTAATATTTATATTAATACAAGTATCATTAACACATCCAGAGGAAGTTGTAATTTTTAAACAAACTACAAAATTTCCATTAGTAGGGAAAGTGAATGTAGGATTACCTACTGTTGATGAACCTAAAAATGTTCCATTAGGGCTTACACCAAATCTCCAATAACTTGAATTAATAGTGGAAGAAGATGAACCGGAAATTGATGTATTATTAAAGTTTACTTTTTTACCTTGAATATTAAAATTAAATTTTGCTTTACATGGAGAATTGTTAATTGGATTAATAACTACCATAAAACAAAATGTATTCGTACAACCACTTGCTGTAGTAATTTTTAAACAAACAGAATAAGTTCCTGCACTAGCATAGGTATGTGAAGGACTAATCACATTTCCTGTTAGGTAATTTGTAGAAGAATTATCTCCAAAACTCCAATCTCTTTTAATAATACTATCAGTTGTTGTTGTACCTGTACTTTGAATACTGTTAAACTCTGCAGTCATGTTGTTGATAGATGAAACAACAAACTTCGAAATACAATTTTGGGGTGTTCCGGGGTTAACACAAATAATAAAATTACTTTCTACTCTAAAAATGTTAGGAGTTGTGGTTTGTACTGGAATATGAGTATTTTTTAGTATTATCCCATTGCAATTTATAGTAGAAGTATGTACCTTAGGGATGTTTATAACAGAACACTTTATCGTGTCAATATAATACCCATTTGGATTTGTATTTACTGTTTTGTTTATGTTGCAAAAAATGCCACCAGTCATTATACTATCTGTTTTAATGGTTACAGCTTTATTTGAAAGAGCCAAACCATTGGCATCTTTAACGTAGCCACTAACGATAACAGAAAAATAATTTTGTGCTGAAGAAGTTAAGAGAATTGAACACAAAACAAGAAGAGCAATAATTTTTTTAGTAAAAAATGCTTTCATAAAAGTTATTTTATTGTTTGAACAAACCAGTTTTAGGTTAACGGAGTTAAAGACTAAGAAAATGTTAAATGGTTTAATTCGGGTATAAAAATAGTCAATCCTTTAATTGGATTGACTATTTTATATTTTTTCTTGTAGAAGAAATGCTATTTTACCGTAATTGCTTTATCAATTTTAAATATTAAGCCAGCTCTGTGAGCTTTTGTTTCTTCATTTGATGATGTTGCAGAGGCTAATTTGCTTTTAATTTTTTTAAGAGAATACAAAGCAGCTGAAGCAGAAATATCATCAACTGGGCTTTTTTCGTCTGTTAATTGAGATAATCCATCAACAAATGTTGTTTGAAGATACTGGCGATATACGTTTACATTTCCATTCATATCAGCATCGAAAATAGCTTTCTGTAAATCATTCATTACATCTGCAACACTATATTGATTTCCATATAAACGGGTATTTGTAATTCTTTGTAAAGTGTTTGGATGTAAAATATGGGCTAAAGAACCACTTGCTTGCAAGTTTAAAGCATTTGAAGTAATTTTAAAATCTTCACCAGTATTTCCTTGGTCAAAACCTCTTCTTTGGCGTTGTAAATAAGGATAAACTTGTGTATCAGCATCAAAAGCGTTTGGTGCAAATACATATTTGGCTAATACATCCATTGCTCTTTTTTGTGTTGCTAATGGAACTGGAGTCATAGGTTTGTTAGTACTTTTTTGTTCTGGCTGACTTCTATCAATATAAACTCCACCAATATATCTGCTAACGGCATTCGTCATACTGTTTCTTTGGCCATTTAATGTGCCGTATCTTGATCTTAATTCGGCATAACTTTGACCATTTTTAGAATATTTAGCAACTAATTTACCCATTAAGTTGTTTACCAATTTATATCTATCTTCAGCATATCCAATAGCATCATTTGTAAAATCGTTAACATTTACTCTTGGGTCAATAGCCTTACCAGGAGCTCTCATATCATCGCCATCATTACCAAAAGTTAAATAGGGTTCATTGCTGCGGGATAAAATTTTTGCTAAACCTGCAACTTCATCATTTTCTGAAAACGGAGTATAACCATATTCAATTACCCATAAATCATAAGGTCCGGCTTTTGTGGTATAATAATCACCTTGTTTAGATTTATCTAAGGCAACATTTATTGCAGGATAATCCATAACACTGCCCATTGTACCTATCTTTCTTGTAATTTCTTTATTATTAACTTCTGCAGGAGATAACATTTGGCTGGCTTTCATATTATGGTTTAAACCCATAGTATGACCCATTTCATGCATGATTAAATATGTTAAAAATTGTTTGTGCATTTCTTTAATATCTTTTTCTTCGGCACTAGAAATTTCTAATGTTGTTAAACCAGTTAAGTACTGAGCTTTAAGTTCATGAGCCAATGTGCAATATCCATGACTATAATCTTTTTCTTTCCAAGGTAAAACTGCATTGAATTCTGAAGCTGTATTTCCGTTATACAATTCATCAAAAATTGGAGTAGCACTTCCACTAAACCATTCAATGGTAATATCAGAACCTAATATTTCACCAGTTTTTGGGTTAACAAAGCTTGGTCCAATTGCACCATAACGAGGTTGAGCAGAAGCAACCCAACGTAAAACATTATATCTAATATCTGCAGGATCCCATGTTGCATCATCTGGCATAATTTTCATTTGCACAGCATTTTTAAAACCTGCTTTTTCAAATGCTTCATTCCATTTTAGTCCAGCTTCTACGATAGTTTGTCTGTATTCAACAGGAGTTGTATTTTCTACCCACCATACAATTGGTTCAACTGGTTCACTCATTGCAGCATTTGGATCTTTCTTAACTAAATTCCATCTGTGAATTTTATCTTTATATGGAACAGGACTAGTACTAGTTAAATTAGTAACATTCTCAGAAAAATATCCAACTCTATGATTATCTAATCTTGGTTTAAATTCATTTTTTGTCATTGCAATAAAGCTATGTTGCATACGAACTCTAACATATCTTGGATCTGTTACAGCTGCACTACTTGCTAATGCATTTGGATTATCATAGGCTAAGTCAACTATAACATCTGTATTATTTGGAAAAGAACGAATACTACTGTACTTAGATTTTGCTTGGTTTAACTGACCTAAATTAAATTGAAAAGCAGCCATAGGGCTTGGAATGGTTGGCTGTTTTACTGGATCTAATTTTTCACTTAAAAATAATCCATCTGCACTAATTAAATAGCCCATCGAATCTTCAACTGCAATTTTATCAGAATAAACAACAGCTTCTGGTTTATCAACATCTGCAGTTTTGCTTATTGGATTATTTTTATCGTAATAGAAATCAGTATTTACTTCATGAAACTCAATCTTGTCGAATGCTTTAACCATTTTTAAAACAAAGTTTGCTCTATGCATGCTTTGGTTTAAGTTCAAAGCAGTAGGTCCGTTTATAGAAAAACTCTGATAAACAAAATCTTGATTTAGTTGATCTTTTTTTACATATAACTGAACACTGCCAGTTGTTGTATCTTGGTATAAAGTAAAAAATCCGTCTATCTTTTTTGTGCCCTTAGTTTTTTCGGCAACAGTAGTTTTTTTTGCTGCTTTAGATGAATCACCTGCAGGTTTTTGCACACTTTGCATTTGCTGCCTCATAGCAGCCATATCAGGGGTTACCTGTGCAGTTGATAAAAAAGCAATACACAAAATTGGCATTGCAGTTAATAATGATTTCTTCATTAGTTGATTTTTAGTTGTTGGTAAATTTATATAAATAAGTGATTTGTTAAAATGAAAATTATAAATGGTAAATAAATTTTATAAAAGGTTCACATTTCATAAATATAGATATTTGTAAAAATTTGGATGCATTAGAAAATAATTGTAATTTTTTTATATGAATAGAATTGCTGAATCTGAATTAATCATAAATAGTAGAGGAGCCATATATCATATTGATTTAAGGCCTGAGGAATTAGCTGATACTGTAATCACAGTTGGAGACCCAGATAGAGTTGCTATAGTTAGTCAACACTTTGATCTCATTGAAGTAAAAAGACAACACAGAGAATTTATTGCTCATACAGGGTATATTGGTAAAAAAAGAATTACAGTTATTTCATCTGGTATAGGCCCAGATAATATTGATATTGTTTTAAACGAGCTGGACGCTTTAAAAAATATTGATTTTGAAACAAGAACAATAAAACCAAATCATTCAGCATTAACAATAATTCGTTTGGGTACTTCAGGTTCTTTGCAAGCAAATATTCCTGTTGATAGTTTTGTTGCAGGTACACATGGTTTAGGCTTAGATAATTTGTTGCATTATTATCGTTTGCAAATGAACGATGAAGAACAACAATTATTAAAACATTTTGTTGCTCATACACAATTGGCAGGTAATATTCAACCCTATATCAGCAGTTGTGGTACCAGTATTTTAAAACATTTTGTTACAGGATTTCATAATGGCATTACAGTTACTTGCCCAGGTTTTTATGGCCCTCAGGGTAGAGTTTTACGATTAGGTTTAAGTAATCCTAATTTAGTTGAACACCTTACGAGCTTTAGGTTTGGCAATCATCGTATCAGTAATTTTGAAATGGAAACTAGTGCTATTTATGGGTTGGGAAAACTATTAGGCCACCATTGTTTAAGTGTGAATGTAATAGTTGCAAATCGTGTAAGAAAAGAATTTAGTAAAGATGGAGCTGCTGCAGTTGATAATTTAATTCAAACATGTTTGGAAGTTATTGAGAAGATATAAATGACTTACGAATTTTACAAATATCAAGGTACAGGAAACGATTTTATTATTATTGATAATAGAAATAATAATATTGATTTAACAGAACAACAAGTAAATTTTATATGTGATAGAAAATTTGGTATTGGTGCAGATGGTTTAATGCTATTGCAAGAAAAAGAAGGCTTCGACTTTGAAATGATTTATTATAATTCTGATGGTAAGCTGGGTAGTATGTGTGGTAATGGTAGCAGATGTTTAACTCAATTTGCTTTTGATATGGGTATAAAAAAAAATCATTATTCATTTATTGCAAGTGACGGTGAGCATGAAGCAAATTTTGGTAGCAATAATTGGGTTAGAGTAAAAATGATTGATGTAAATGAAATTAATGAATATGATAAAGGGTTAATTATAAATACGGGTTCTCCTCATTATATCAAATTTGTTGAAAGTATTGATAATATTGATGTGTATCAAGAAGGCAAGAAAATAAGATATAGCGACTACTTCAAAGTAATTGGTACAAACGTAAATTTTATTGAAAAAATAAATCCAACTTCAATTAAAGTTAGAACTTATGAAAGAGGGGTAGAGAATGAAACTTTAAGCTGTGGTACAGGTGTAACTGCAAGTGCTTTAGTAAATTTTTATCAGGATGGATGTAATAAAATAAATGTTGAAACTCTTGGTGGTAAATTAGTTGTTGAATTTGAAAAAGTAGGAGAGAAAATTTTTAAAAATGTTTGGCTTTGTGGACCTGCAACTTTTATTTTTAAAGGCGAAATAAATATTTAATAATTGAATTTTGAGGAATAGCAAATTATGATACAATATTTTAAAAATATTAATGCTCAAACTGTTGAAATTGATAAACCAGAAGATGGTGCTTGGGTAAATCTTACTCCGCCTTTCAAAGAAGAAGAGTTCATCGAACTTAGTGGTACTTTAAATATTCCCATTGAGTTTTTACGTGATTCGTTAGATATTGATGAAAGACCCCGTTTTGAAATTGCAGATAATGTAAAATTTATTGTAATCAAAACTCCTACAGAAAATAATTCATTTAATGATAGCGATGCTTATTATATTACAATTCCTATTTGTATTATTCTAACACACAATCATATTGTAACAGTTAATTCATTCGATAATGGTGCAATTAATTTGTTTTTGAATTCTTTTGTGAAAAGACATTCTGATAAAAGAAATATGATGGTGTTGAAAATTTTTGAAAAAGTAGTACACAACTATTTAGATCATCTAAAAGAAATCAATCTAAAAAGAAATCAGTATGAACAAAGTTTATATGATAGCAATAGTAATGTAGATTTATTAAAGCTGATGCGTATACAAAAAAGCTTGGTATATTTTGTTACTGCTTTGCGTAGTAATGAAATGCTAATGATGAAATTAGAAAGAACCAATTTTTTACAATTGAATGAAGAGGAAAGAGAGTTTTTGCAAGACTTAGTTGTTGATTCTAGCCAGGCTTTAGAAATGGCAAATATTTACACTAATATTTTAAGTAGTACTATGGATGCATTTGCTAGTATTATAAGTAACAATTTAAATAATGTAATGAAACGGTTAACTTCAATAACAATAATACTTTCTTTGCCTATTTTGGTTACCAGTATTTATGGTATGAATGTAGAATTGCCGTATCAACATAATACTCATGCATTTTACTTTCCTGTAATTATTTCTTTAGTAATATCCATTTTAATTTCTGGGTATTTTATGAAGAAGAAATGGTTTTAAATTCTCAATATAGTACAAAAAAACCCCAAACAATTTGCTTGGGGTTTTAATAAAAAATAGTTAAATTATTTTTTGGCTGCAACAACTTGTGCAGCAGCAGTTTCTTCTTGTTTCAATTGTCTTGTCATTACAACAGATGCAATTGGAATACGAGGAGAGTTCATGATTTCCATGTTATCTGCTTTAATATCTTCAACTCGTAAGTTGGCGTTAATTTCTAAGTTAGTAACATCAACTTCAATATTTTCTTTCAAATATTTTGGAAGAGTTTTTACATTAATTGATTTCATTTTCAAAACCAATTTGCCACCATTTTTAACTCCAATTGAGTTACCAGTGTATTTAATTGGCAAAGTAGCAACAACTTTTTTGTCATCTACTAATTCTAATAAATCAACATGAATTAAAGCATCAGAAACCTTATCAAATTGCATGTCTTTTAAAATGCATTTGTAGGTAACCTCTCCAACTTTAACTTCTGCTAATTGAAATTCGCTTGTGTAAACTAATGGGTTGAAAGATTTTGCTGAAGCAGCAAAATTAATTTCTTTTGCACCGCCGTAAATTACACCTGGCACAAATTCTTGAGAGCGTATTTGGTTGGTGGCTTTTTTACCAAATTCGGTCCTCAATTGTCCTTCGATTGTAACTGTTTTCATTATTTATATTTTTTGGACGGCAAAAGTAAGGAAATCTTGCTTTGTATAAGGATATTTTATATCTAAAATGGCTCAATAAACTTGAAAATTGCTATTATTTCTTCAATTAATCAACTTTAGTAACTTTTAAAACATTTGTTGGTAAATGTTGATGTACAGGAGTACTTCCAGTATTCACCACAATATCTCCTTTGTTGATAAAACCTCTATCTTTTAAAATAGTAATTTGATCGGCAACAATGTTATCTAAACTTTCTTCTTCATCATAGAAAAAAGCTCTAACTCCCCAGCTTAAACTCAATTGATTTACCAACGATTTTTCTTTTGTGAAAATAAAAATGGGTGATAAAGGGCGGTAACTGCTTAACATAAATGCTGTATATCCACTTTGAGTCATACCAATTAAAGCTTTTGCACTCAAATCTCTAGATATTTTACAAGCATTATAGCAAACAGCATCACTTAAGAATGAAGGAGAGTGAGAAAGTGGTTGTAAATCATCTTCTCTATTATATCTATATTCTGTTGTTTCAACTTGGCGAATAATTTTTCTCATAGTTTCAACTACAAGTGTGGGATGATTTCCTGCTGCTGTTTCTCCACTTAACATTACAGCATCAGCACCTTCTAAAACTGCATTTGCAACATCAGTAATTTCACTTCTGTTGGGTTTGCTGCGTTCCATCATACTTTCCATCATTTGTGTAGCAACTATTACAGGTTTTGCCCTATGAATACATTTGCGAATGATTTCTCTTTGAATTAAAGGAACTTGTTCAATGGGTAATTCAACACCAAGATCTCCTCGAGCAATCATGATAGCATCACTTTCAACAATTATATCTCTGATATTTAAAAGAGCTTCTGGTTTTTCAATTTTTGCAATAATTTTTGTTTTACTTTTTTTCTCTTGAAGTTTATTTCTGAGTATAACTATATCCTTTACACTTCTAACAAAACTTAAAGCAACCCAATCAAGTTGTTGTTCAATTATAAATTCTAAATCTATTAAATCTTTTTCTGTTAATGCAGGTAATGAAATTTTTGTATCGGGAAGGTTTATACCTTTTTTTGATGAAAGTAAACCACCTAAAATTACTTCAACTTTTACATCATTTGTTTTAGTAATATCAACCACTTTAACTTCAATTTTACCGTCATCAATCATGATTATATTACCAAGCTTAACATCTGCAGCAAGGTTCGGATAGCTTACATAAATTTTTTCTAAAGTGCCTACACATTTTTCATTAGTAAAAGTTAGAATATCTCCTTCTTTTAAGTCAAGTGCATTATTTTCAATTTCTCCAACCCTAAGTTTGGGTCCTTGTAAATCTCCAAGTATAGAAATATTGTAGGGTTCTTTTTTATTGATTTCTTTTATATAGTCAATAATTAGTTTTTTATCTTCATGCGAACCATGAGAAAAATTTAAACGAAAAACGTTAACACCTGCTTTAACTAATTCTAAAAGTTTTTCATATGTATCGCAAGCTGGACCAACTGTTGCAACAATTTTGGTTCTATGCGTAGTGTGTTCTATGCCTGCAAATTTGTCCATTTCTTGGTGTGTATATTTTTTTAATTGATTAGTCATCTTTTTAATGATATTTTTTTAGCTGGCCAATATTTTTACAATCTTCATCCACTCTTGACCAATTTTTTGTTTTTCTTTTACTGCTTTATCTAAAGGTGTGTAACTTATTTTATTATTTACTACACCTACCATAACATTGTATCTACCTATTAATAAACTTTCTACTGCATAATAACCCATGTGGCTTGCAATTAGTCTGTCTTCACAAGATGGTGAACCTCCTCTTTGAATATGGCCTAATATGCAAACTCTAGTTTCAGCTTTTGGAATTCTTTTTCTTATAATAGCACCCAATTCATTGGCATCGCCAAAATCTCCACCTTCAGCAACAACTATCAAGTTTACCAATTTTTTTCTTCTTTCATTATTAGTAAGTGAAGCAATTAAATTATCAATGTCTGTTTTAGTTTCTGGAATAATAATATTTTCTGCACCAGTTGCAATACCACTATGTAAAGCAATATAGCCTGCATCTCTACCCATTACTTCAACTATAAAAAGTCTGTCATGAGCATCCATTGTGTCTCTAATTTTATCAATAGCTTCAACAGCAGTATTAACAGCTGTATCAAAACCAATAGTTTTATCAGTGCCAGCAATATCTTTATCAATGGTTCCTGGTAAACCAATACAAGGCATATCAAATTCACTACTAAAAACTTGTGCACCTTTAAAACTGCCATCACCACCAATAATCACTAAACCATCAATTCCTTTTTCTTTTAAGTTTTCGTAAGCAACTTGTCGTCCTTCTGGAGTCATAAAATCATCACTCCTTGAAGTTTTCAAAATGGTTCCACCACGTTGTAAAATGTTAGCTACCGATCTAGAATCCATTTGAAAAATTTCGTTATCAATCAAGCCAGCATAGCCTCTCATAATACCAAAAACTTCCAAACCATTATAAATG
Organism: Chitinophagaceae bacterium; assembly: GCA_031364085.1. Taxonomy (GTDB): domain Bacteria; phylum Bacteroidota; class Bacteroidia; order Chitinophagales; family Chitinophagaceae; genus CAIVPM01. The sequence continues at coordinate 4,410 of JANLVQ010000270.1, read as the reverse complement.
CTAGTTCTTACCACAGCTCTTATTGCAGCATTCATACCAGGGGAGTCTCCTCCAGAAGTCATAACACCCACTTTAGTTATCTTTTTTTGCATAGGTTTTAATTATTGTGTACTATTTACACGAAAAAGCAAATATACGATTTAGATTTTTTATTTTACATTCATAATTTGAAACTTTGACATCTTTACTTTTTCGGCTTTTATCATTTTTTTTAAAAGCCATTAAAATTAATTCAATTCCCATCAAATCAAAATCCTTATTTTCAATTTCTAAATTATTGTTATGCGTTTTTTTTGGTTTTTGCTTTCTGCTACAATTACTACTAGTTTAATAATAGTTTTAAATATGCAACTCACCGTGGGAAAATCGAAAACTCCTCGATTAGGCATGTTTCTTTCTCCTCAAAAAGGGTTCTGGCAAAATGCAGAGCCAAAAGATATTTCTTTTAATGAGAATGTTACTTTAAAAGGATTAAAGACAAATGCAGATGTTTATTTTGATGATAGACTCGTACCTCACATTTATGCAAAAAATAATAAAGATGCCTATTTTGTTCAAGGTTTTTTGCATGCAAAGTTTAGATTATGGCAAATGGACTTTCAAACTTATGTTGCTGGTGGAAGATTAAGTGAAATAAGAGGAAAAGATAGTGCTGCACTAGCAGTTGATAAATTTTTTAGAAGATTAGGAATGCTGTATGCTGCAGAAAATGCAATGAACTTTATTAGTGAAGATGATAGTATGATGCAAGTAATGAATGCCTACACAGCTGGAGTAAATTCTTATATTAATCAACTCAAAGAAAGTCAATATCCCTTAGAATATAAATTACTTGATTATAAACCAGAACCTTGGACAAATCTTAAAACTGCATTGTTTTTAAAGTTAATGAGCTTTGATTTAACAGGTAGAGACGATGATATTTTATATAGCAATGCAAAAACTTTTTTTGGATATGATGATTTTATGAAGCTTTTTCCAAACCAGCAAGATTCTTTAGACCCTATTATTCCTAAACAAACAATTTTTCAAAAACCAGCAATTGTAGTTAAAAAGCCAATCAATTTCGATTCAACATATTTGCTTAAAAGAGATGTTTTTACAGTTCCAAGACCTCTTATTCCAAGTATTGATAATGGTAGTAATAATTGGGTTGTGGGTTCTTCAAAAACAAAAAATCAAAGACCTATACTTTGCAATGATCCACACTTAGGTTTAAACCTGCCATCTCTTTGGTACGAAATGCAAATTACTACACCAGAATACAGTACTTATGGTGCAAGCTTTCCTGGTTCTCCAGCAGTAATTATTGGCTTTAATAATTATATTGCATGGGGTGTAACAAATGCAGGAAGAGACGTTAAAGATTATTATGAGTTAGAATTTAAAGACTCAACTATGAAAGAATATTGGTTTCAAAACGATTGGAAACCCTCTACTATTCGAACTGAAATAATCAAAGTAAAAGGAAGTAAAGATTCAATAATTGAAAAAATTGCTATCACAGATTTTGGAGTAGTGATGTACGACAAAAAATATCAAAGTAGAAATAAGGATGGAAAATATATTGCTGTAAGATGGACAGCACACGACCCAAGCAACGAACTTAAAACATTTGTAAAACTCAACTTAGCAAAAAATTATCAAGACTATAAAACGGCTATAAATAATTTTGTTTGTCCTGGTCAAAATTTTGCTTTTGCTGCAAAAAATGGTGATATTGCCATTACTCAGCAAGGCAAGTTTGTTGCTAAATGGAATCAGCAAGGAGATTTTATAATGCCTGGTACAGATTCTAGTTTTATGTGGCAAGGATTTATACCTAATGAAGAAAATCCATATCAATATAATCCTGCAAGAGGTTTTGTGAGTAGTGCAAATCAAAAATCTGTTGATACAACTTATCCTTATTATTTAGGAAGAGCTGGTAATTTTCCTCAGTATCGAGGTCTTATCATTAATCGATTTTTAAATGCTGCAAATCATGTTAGTGTTGATGATATGAAAGCAATGCAAACCAATAACTATAATGTGTTTGCAGAAACTGCTTTGCCTGTTTTATTAAAATATTTAGAGGAAGATAAATTAGACAAACAAAATAAAAATTACATGCAATTATTAAAATATTGGAAGAAAGAATATATGCATGATGAAAAACCTGCAACAATTTTTCAACTTTGGTGGGATAGTTTAGATGCAGTAATTTTTGATGATGAATTTTTGCAAAGTAGGTTAGACTTACCCCATAGATTAACCAGTTCTTTAATCGATAATATTTTGTACGATAGCACTTATAAGTTTATAGATAACATTTATACAGTTCAGAAAGAAACGCTACGAGAACAAATTAATATAGCTTTTCTTAAAGCCAGTAAAGAAATGAAAAAATTAGATAAAGAAGGAAAACTTGCTTGGGGAAAGTATCGAGAAGTAATGGTGTTACATTCAACAAAATTATCACCATTAAGCAAAATGAATATCATTACTGGTGGAAGTGGGTTTTGCATTAATGCAACAAAAGAAAATCATGGACCTAGTTGGAGAATGATAATAAGCATGACAGATGAAATTGAAGCGTATGCAGTATATCCAGGAGGTCAAAGTGGAAATCCAGGTAGTGTATATTATGATAATTTTATTGATTCTTGGGCAAAAGGAAAATACTATGATTTATTATTTTTGACAGAAGAAAAAATGAAGCGTAATAAAAGAAATAAATGGCATATGAAATTTTCTAATATTTAATAACCAAAACAAAACAACAATGGAACAGGAAAACTTTATGAATCCAATGGAAGAAAATAAACTTCCAACTACATTAAATGTATTAACTATTTTAACCTTTATTGGCAGTGCAATAGGCTTATTTTCCAGTCTTTCTAATTTTTTTGGAGGTGAGAAAAATATAGCAAAAATGGAAGAAGCTTATAATAAGATGGATGCAAATACTCCACAATTTGTTAAAGACATGGTTAGTCCTGAAAAGATTGACTTAATGAAAATTATGGAAGCAAATAAATACCCTATGTTAATCTTTGGGTTAATTGGAGTAACTTTATGTTTGATTGGTGCTTTGCAAATGCGTCAACGAAAAATGCAAGGATATTATTTATGGTTAATAGGCGAAATTCTTCCAGTTATAGCTACTGGCATATTTGTAGGCTTTGGAATATTTAGTGGCTTTATGGGATTATTTGGTATGTGTATTTTATTAATATTCGTAATTCTTTACACACTTCAACGCAAACATTTAGTTAACTAAATAATTAAAAAATTTGATAAAATAATAAAGCCTTTGCATTTGCAAAGGCTTTATTTATAGGTTTGAATAGGAGAACTATTTTACTTCTACTTCAGCACCAGCTTCTTTTAATTTAGCTGCTACTTCTTCTGCTTCAGCTTTGCTAACACCTTCTTTAACTGCTTTAGGAGCTCCATCAACTAAATCTTTAGCTTCTTTCAATCCTAATCCTGTTAAATCTTTAACTATTTTAACTACACCTAATTTAGCAGCACCGCCACTAACTAAGATTACGTCAAAAGCAGTTTTTTCTTCAACTGCTGCAGCACCACCACCATCTCCACCTGCTGCAACCATAACTGCTGCTGCTGCTGGTTCAATACCATAATCAGCTTTTAATACATCAGCTAATTCTTGTACTTGTTTTACTGTTAAGCCTACTAATGTTTCAGCTAATTTTTTAATTTCTGCCATTTTTTTACTTTTTAAAACCGCCTTCATAGTGATTAACTCCGGCGGAGGTTATTTAATATGCCACTTTTGAACCTCAGAGGCGTTGGTTTTTGAATTTATTATTCAGCTGTTGGTGTAGTATCCTCAGTTGCTTCAGTAGCTGGTGTTTCTTCTACTGGAGTTTCTTCTACGACTTCTGCTTCTGCAACTACTACATTTTCTACTGCTGCTTCAACTACAGCTGTTTCAGCTTGAGCAGTTGCACCATTTTCATGATAGTTTAATAAGGCTGCAATAACTCGTTTAGCTGGGCTTTGTAATAATCCAATTACTTCACCAATTAACTCATTTTTAGTTTTAATTTGAGTTAAAGTTTTTAACTGATTATCTCCACTGTAAACATCTCCATTAATAAATGCAGCTTTTAAAACTGGCACTTCTCCTTTACTATCTTTTCTAAAAGAAGAAATAATTAAAGCAGGATTTTTTGGATTTTCACTAAACATTAAAGCTGTAACCTTATGTAAACTGTTATATACTTCAGTATATTTTTCAGCATCAATAGATTCCAAAGCTTTTTTGATTAAAGTGTTTTTTGCCACTTTCATTTCGATTTTTTTATCGAAACATGCTTTACGTAATTTTCCTATTTGTGCAACAGATAAAGATTCTGTATTTGTTACATAAAAATTATCGTATTGTGAAAATTTCTCTTT
>JANLVQ010000151.1:0-7994 GCA_031364085.1 Chitinophagaceae bacterium | reverse complement strand
AAGGCAGTTCATTTGTTTGGGTTGGTTGCTTAAATGTAATATGTTCAAAAAGCGGAATAGCATCATAACTTGTATATCCAAACAATCCAGTTGTGATAAAATCAAATTGTAAATCATCAGCTTCAAAACAATCAATGAAATGATTTAATTCATTGATTGTATTTAAATCATTTATTGAGTTAATAGTTATTCTTCCATCTGGAAATATTTTTTCAATTTGATTGTTCAAAACTTTAATACTGGCAATAGCATTAATGCAGATGTATGAATAACTGTTTTGTTTACTTTTATGGTCTGAACTTTCTAATAATAATACATTAACATATTGATCACGTAATTGATAATATAATTGAACAGGTGTGAAAGTATCACTAAGCATTTCTTGAATAACCGTTTTAAATTTATATTTCATTTTTTTTTTGCATAAAAAAAAGACCCGCTGGATTGCAGCGGGTCTTTTAAATTTATAATGTATACAATTATAGACATACCAACTGAACCCTCTGAGAAGATACAGTAAGCCACCAATTGTTATTTAAAATTATGTTGTTCATTTTTACAAATATAAGAGTAGATTTATTTATTAAATCAATTTTTTTTAAAAAAAAATCAAAAATAATAAAACTCATCTCATTAAAATAATTGTACCCTTTTGAATTTGTAAAGGTTGATTATTGATGGAGTAATTAGCATACCAGATATAAGTTCCATTGTCGAGCATTTTTCTTTTATTAGTGCCATCCCATTTTTGTGATGGAGATGTTGTTGTGAATAGCAATTCTCCATTTCTATTAAACACAGATAATTTATAATTTGTAAGTGAACTAATGTTTCCCCAAACCCCAAATAAATCATTTTTGGTATCTCCATTTGGGGTAAATGCAGTAGGGAAATAAACATCTTTACAATCTACAGTAATATCAATAGCATCAAAGGCTTTGCAGCCATCTTTATCTGTTACTGTAACAGAATATGTGCCTGTTTGTATTACAGTATAAGTTGGTTGAATAGAATTATCTTGCCATAAATACTGACTAAAATTTCCTGGATTTAAAGTATGTTGATTGCCAGTACAAAATGCTGTATCCTTACCTAAATAAATGCTTATATTTTTTGTTGAATCTTTTAAAACTAGATTTGAAATATTCAATACACAAGCATTACTATCTTTTATTTGTACATTATATGTTGCAGCATTTGCATTAATTAAAGGATTGGTTGTTGTTGCATTTGACCATGTGAATTGATAGGGCAATTTTCCTCCAGCAACATTCAATAAAATACTTCCGTTTAACGTGTTGCAAATGTTTGGTTTTATAATAGCAGTAGCAGTTAAAGGTTGAGGTTGTGTTAAAGTAATTGTTTTTGAAATACTGCACATATTATTACCACTAACAACAATTGTATAATTGCCAGATTGTAAATTATTTATTGTAGATGTGGTTTGAACAGGTGTTGTGTTCCACGAATAGTTATAACCACCCGATGCACCAAATGCAGTAGCAGTAATAGATCCAGTAGCATTGCCATTACATAAAATTGTTGAGTTAATGGTTGTATTTACTCCTATAATAGTAACTTGATGTGTTTTGCTAACTGATATATTACCAGGGTAAGTAACTGTTAATTTTACATTATAAATACCTGGTGCAGAAAAAATATGTGTAGGATTTTCTGAAGTTGACGTGCTGTCTGATAATGAATTTGGATCATTAAAGTTCCATAAAAAACTAGTTGCACACAAAGTGGAATTATTATTAAATTCAACAGCATAGTTGGTTAAACAATTATAATAATAATCTACATTAAAAATAGGAGCTTGCATAATTGAAAAATCATCTATTGCAAAGCCATCATAGGCATTACATTGAGTGCCTGCAGCAAATGTAAATCTAAATTTTACCGATGTTTGTGCTAACAAACCTAGTAATGTATGTTTTGCAGTAACCCAAGCACCACTTCCATTTCCTGCACCATTAGGGCATGGGCTTGTGGGCTGAATATTTCCACTCCAACCATCAGTACCTAATGAAGTAATAATATTAGTATTAAACCAATTACTGCCTAAGCATGTTGTATTTGAAAGAAAAGAACCCAATGTTTGCCAACTTGCACCAGCATCTATAGAAAATTTAAAACTTGCACCGTCATACTTTTTTTCGGTTTCCCAAAAAACTTTAAAAGAAAGAATAGGATTGGTTAAACCAGATAAATCGAAGCAAGGACTTTCGATCCAAGAGTTTTCTCCATTATTATAATTATTGCCAGTTAATCCTCCAACAATCCAGCATTTTGTTCCACTTGCTGCATTTGATATTACTGTTTTATTGGGGGTTCCATAAGTCCAATCTGAATTTGTTCCTCCAGTAGTCCAATTACCATTACTGGTTTCGAAATCTTGAATATAAGGAAAAGTAGCAATTGGAGTACCACATTGTGAGAAAACAATATTATTAGTAATGGAAATAAATAAGCACAAAAAAAATATATTCTTCTTCAACAACATTATACAAAGCTAAGGGGGTAATAGAAGTTATTTAATTTCTAATTAAAGTAACATTGCCTTTTCGAATCACTTCTTTTCCATTTTCCCCATTACCAAGTACAATCCATGCATAAGTATCAAGAGGTAATAATTGGCCATTCAATGTTCCATCCCAAGCTTTATTCATGTCAGAAGTTTCAAAAACAAGTTTACCCCATCTATCAAAAATTCTAAAATATTGAAGTCTGTAAATATTTACATACAAAGGTTTAAGCAAATCATTTGCTCCATCGGCATTTGGAGAAAAAGCAGTTGGTAAATACACATCTGATCCTGCAAATAACCAAACAGTTTGTTTATCAGTTACTGTACAACCAATTGAATCGGTAATATTAATATTGTAATTGATAATATTAGGAGTACTTAAACCATAAGTTGCAATTGGGTTTTGAATGATATCACTATTCAAACCAATATTTGGATTCCATAAATAACCAACACCACCAGGCAATGCATTTAACTGTATTGGCACTCCACGAACGCCATCAACTTTTGGATAAGTAATAGAAGCCCTACCTTTTAAAATTGGAACTATTTTAGTAATACTATCTACTAAATTTGGACATTGATTTCCTGCAACAATTAATTTAACAGTGTAATTGCCAACAGTATTATAAATATGTGTTGCATTTAAATTTGTTCCAGAACCACCATCTCCAAAACTCCATTTACTGCTTGCAATATTGCTTTGACCAAATCCTGGTAAACTTTGATTAGAAAAGAATGTATTTAATAAAACACAATTATTTTGAAATTTAAAATCAGCAATTGGTTTACCATATACTGTTATTTTTTGAGAGAAAGTATCTGCAACACAACTACTATCTGATGTTGTGATTAAATTGATGGTATATATGCCTTCTGATTGATACACATGTATCGGTTGTAAGCCTGTTAAGAAAGTTCCATCACCAAAATTCCATAAATAATTTGTAATATTAGTACTCCCAAAACCAGGTGTAGAAAGGTTTACAGGGATTGCAGGGTTAAATACACACGCATTGTTAATTGAAAAATACGATTTTGGTTTTCCAAAATTGGTGACCTCTATTTTTTTAATATTTGATAAACATCCCCTGTCATCTTGTACTTGTAAACTCACAATATATTTACCAGGATTAGTATAAGTATGTGTAGTGTTTGTTGAAGTGCTTGTTGTACCATCACCAAAATTCCAAAACCAATTAATAATATTTGCTCCAATAACTGAAGAAGCATTATTGCCTTGAATATCTAAAACTCCAGTACAAGATGTTTTTATTGGAATATTAAAGTCAGCAAGTGGAATTGATGATGTAGTGTACTGTTGAGCTGTTGAGTCTGCACCACAACCCAGCGTATGATCTGCAACTAATTTAATAGTATAAGTAGTTAATGGTTGAGTTAAAACTATTGGATTTGGATTAACACTATTTGAAATTAATTGTCCATCTAAATACCATTTATAAATATTTGAAAATTGACTGGTATTATTGATTAGTAAGTTTATTGGGCTACAAATACTATTTGTTGAAATGGTAAATGATGGTTTTGCTTTAGGATAAACAGTAAACACTTTAGTAATAGAGTCTCTACAACCAAATGAATTTGTTACTACCGATTTAATGGTGAAAACTGTTGCAGCTGCTATATTTATTGAAGTGGTAAAAGGATAAACTAAGTTTCTTGTGGTGCCAACTAAATTACCATTTACATACCATTCAAAATTTATTGCATCGGCTGAATTGTAAGTGAATTGATTGGTTAAGTAACAATTTTACCCGGTACACAACTTGCAGAATCACTCATACTAAAATTAGCTTTTGGTGTTTCTACAACCTTAATTGTTTTTTTAGTAGTATCACTACAGCCTTGTGGTGTAAACACAATTAGCTTAATTGTAAAGGTGCCAGGTGTTGTAAAAATGTGACTACCATTAGTTCCAAATTGAGTAGTATCTACACTAAACGGATCAGTAAAAATCCAATTAGAAATATTTCCATTTGGCTGAATGGTATTTGCATTATAATAAAATGGTTGACAATTATTCATTACAGCATTATCAGTGAATGAACTATTAGGCAATTCATTTATAGTGATTGTTTTTCTTGCAGTATCTGTACAAATTGCCCCTGACGGATTTACCGATTTTACAATTAATATTACTGTATAAATTCCAGCAGTATTATACACATAAGTAGGAGAGTAGTTTATTGAACTTGAACCATCCCCAAAAAACCATTCAAAACTGTTATTAGTATTACTTGTATTTGTAAACAGTATTGGCTGTTTTTTGCAATATTGTGTTGTTGTTGTAGTAAAACTAGCAACTGGTTTATTATATAATTGTACTGTTTGAGATACTGTAGAATCGGTACAATTATTCTCAGCTTTCATAGTAACAATAAAACTTCCTCCTGTACCATAGTAATGATATAAAGTATCAGGAGTTTTGAATGTAATTAAAGGCAAACTACCATCACCGAAATTTATTGTGAACTTATTAGCTCCAGTTGAGTTGTTTACAAATTTTATATTGGCTGGTGCACAACTAAAGTTATTATTCCCATCAATAATTAATTTAGGCACGATGGTATTTGGAAAAACTACAATGTTTACAGCAAATGTATCTGTACCACAAACATTATTTGCAGCAAGTTTTACAGTAAAAGTATCAGTGACTAAAGTGGTGTAATTATGATTTACAGTGGCTTTTGTAGAATCATATAAAAATGTATTATCACCAAAACTCCACCAATATGTTGTTCCATCACCCCAAGAATTATTAACTGCAGAAAAAGCAAAAACAGAACAACCTGTAGTTTTATTTGGCTGAAATAATGCTTTTGGTTTTGGATGTACTATAACCGAATCCATAAACATTAATGTATCACATTTTGTAAAAGCAAAAAATTTAATATAATACACTGTATCTTTTCTGTTCGTACTTGTATCTTCTTTAAAAATAATTGTTGGAGGATTTATAGCTCTCGAACTATCCCCATTACCAAAAACCCATAAATATTTAGGATAATTTAAAGGTGAACTAGTATTAGTGAAGTTTACACTTAATGGTCCACAACCTTGTTGTTTATTTTTCGTAAATGAAACTATAGGTTTAATGTATGAATAAAATGTATGCTGAGCAGAATCATTTTTACATCCATATTTACTAATGGCTTTTAATTTAATTTTTACCGAGTCATTAGTATTGTTAAAGTTATAACCAGGAAAATAATTTGTTGTTCCTATTAATACATTATTTGCATACCATTCGTAACTAATGTTAGCAGAATTATAAAGTACTAATTTAATTATTGAAGAATCAATAAATATAGGTGCACAAAGTGAATCTTTTGTATAGGTGTAATTAGCTTTTGCTTTAGGATAAACTATTAGTTGTACATTTTGATTACTAATAATTCCAGCATAATATAATTTAAATTGATAAGTAACAACTATTGGTGCAGTTGTAGTATTGATAAGTGTTTCAGAAATAAAACCTGTGCTATCTGTACTGCTATTTGCAGCATTCGAAATTCCTGCAACAATGTTTCTAAACCAAGTAAACTTAACATTATTAGTAGCACTTGTTGCTTGATAAGTAAACAAATTATTGGTGCAAATGCTATCTTTTAAAGGACTAGATAATTTTGGACTTGGATTAACTCTAATCGTGAAATTAAAAGGTAAGCCAGGACAGCCATTTAAAATTGGAGTAACAGTAATTAATCCTGAAATTGGATTTGCTGTTGGGTTTGCTGTTGTAAAATTAATTGAACCATTGCCACTTGCAGCTAAACCAATTGAAGTATTGTTATTAGTCCAACTGAATTGTGTTCCAGGTAAATTAGCAGTAAAATTAATTATACCACTATTTACATTATCATTATAGGTAGTATCATTTCGAGGATTAATAACAGGCGTTGGATTTACTTGAACAGTTGCAGTTTGAGGTTGTGAAATACAATTAGCACTTGAAGTTGCAGTAACACTATACACACCTGCATTAACATTTGTAACTCCTGTAATGGATGGATTTTGAACTGCAGCAGTAAAGCTATTTGGTCCACTCCAATTGTATGTCATTGTTCCAGAAGAAGCAGTAGTTGCAGATAAGAATAAAGTACTGTCTTTACAAACAGGAGTATTGGTTGTAATGCTTGGTTGTTGAGGTGTTGAGTCTACAACAATATTTTTTGTACCTGCAGCCGATGTACAATTATTAATCGTAACAGTAACATTATAAGTACCAGTATATGCTGTTGTAATATTGGTTATTGTAGGGTTTTGGATAGATGAAATAAATCCATTTGGTCCACTCCAATTATAAGTTGCAGTTCCACTTGATGAGGTGTTTGCATTTAAACTCAAATTTTTTCCACTACAAATATTATTTACAGCAGTAATAGTAGGAGTTGCAGGTGGATTAGGATCTGTAAGAACAATTGGTCCAACTGTATTTGAACTACAACTATTTAAAACTACTTTAATATTGGCATAAGTTCCAGCCAATAAATTCGTCAAAGTAGCTACACCACTTGAATTTGCTGTAATTGAAACTGATTGTGGCGTACCATTTTTTGTATATGTTACAGCATAAGTTGTTGATGCAGTTAATCCATATAAAGAAATACTTCCATCTGCAGTAGCACAAAGTGTTGGATGGTTAAATGTTGTGTTGCTAATAAATGGGGTTGGATTTACTTGAACAGTTGCAGTTTGAGGTTGTGAAATACAATTCTTAATTGAAGTTGCTGTAACACTATATACACCTGCATTAACATTTGTAACTCCTGTAATGGAAGGATTTTGAATTGCTGCAGTAAAACTATTTGGTCCAATCCAATTGTATGTCATTGTTCCAGAAGAAGCAGTAGTTGCAGATAAGAATAAAGTACTGTCTTTACAAACAGGGCTATTGGTTGTAATACTTGGTTGTTGAGGTGTAGAGTCTACAACAATATTTTTTGTACCTGCAGCCGATGTACAATTATTAATCGTAACAGTAACATTATAAGTACCAGTATATGCTGTTGTAATACTTGCTATGATTGGGTTTTGAGTTGATGAAGTAAAACCATTGGGTCCAACCCAATTATAAGTTGCAGTGCCACTTGTTGAAGTAGATGCATTTAAACTTAAATTTTTTCCACTACAAATATTATTTACAGCAGTAATGGTTGGTGTATTTGGAGGATTAGGATCTGAAAGAATAATTGGTCCAACAATATTTGAACTACATCCATTTAAAGTTACTTTAATATTAGCATAATTTCCAGCTAATAAATTGGTTAAAGTAGCTACACCACTTGAGTTTGCAGTAATTGTAGCAGATTGTGGCGTTCCATTTTTTGTATATGTTACAGCATAAGTTGTTGATGCAGTTAATCCATATAAAGAAATACTTCCATCTGCAGTAGCACAAAGTGTTGGATGGTTAAATGTTGTGTTGCTAATAAATGGGGTT
>JANLVQ010000066.1:0-2177 GCA_031364085.1 Chitinophagaceae bacterium | reverse complement strand
TGGTCATTTTGCCGCTGCAGGATTAACACTTGAAGAATCAAAAATTGAAGATTTTAAAAATGCATTTGAAGAAGCGGTTTCCAACCAAATTACACCAGATCAATTAATACCAGAAATTGTTATTGACGCTGAAATAAAGTTTGATGAAATTAATTTAAGCTTCTACAATATCCTCAAACAAATGGAACCATTTGGACCCGAAAACATGAGACCAGTTTTTGTTTCAAAAAAAGTATATAACTCAGGATTTTCGAAAGTGGTTAAAGAACAACACATAAAATTTAGTTTAAAGCAAGGCAATACAACCATTAATGGTATTGGCTTTGGGATTGCTGAAAAATTCTCCATCTTAGAAATGAACAGACCAATTGATGTTGCTTATACTATTGATTTAAATGAATGGAATGGCAATAAATCTGTTCAGATAAAAGTGAGAGATATTAAGTTAAGTGAATAAAAAAAGCTGCTCATTTTCATGAACAGCTTCAATAATATTAAAAGAATTAAGCTTTTTTAGCTGGAGCTTTTTCGTCTTTTTTTGCATCTTTACTGCATTCTTTTTTAGCATCCTTGTTGCAACAACTTTTCTTTTCTTTTGCAGTACACTCTTTTTTTTCTTTTCCACAATCTTTTTTCTCTTTTCCTTCACAAGCAAAAGCTGCACCTGTAACAAGTAATAAGGCTGTGCCTAAAACGAATAATTTTTTCATACAATGGGGTTTAATTAAATGATGAATACAAATATGAGAATTAAAATAATATTAAAGAAAGATAAATTGTTAAAAAATTATTCCCAGCTTGCTAAAACAGTAACGCCCCCTTTAACAACTTGGTTTAATTGAACATCCACTTTTGTACCCACAGGTAATAAAACATCTACTCTACTGCCGAATTTAATAAAACCATACTCATCTGTTTGATTCACATGTTCACCAACTTTTGAATAATTACAAATTCGTTTTGCTAATGCACCAGCAATTTGTTTATACAAAATTGTTCCATAACTATTTTTTGTTGCAACACTCCATCTTTCATTCTCTGTAGAACTTTTAGGATGCCAAGCCACCAAATATTTTCCTTTATGGTATTGGTTATATACCACTTCACCGCTCATTGGATGACGATTTTGATGCACATTAGCAGGACTCATAAAAATACTTACCTGAATTCTTTTGTCATGGAAGTATTCAACATCAGTAATTTCTTCAATTACTACAACTTTACCATCGGCAGGACAAATAATTTTTTTTTCATCAATAGTAAGTTTTCGGTTGGGCACTCGAAAAAATGAAATGATAAATAACAATAAAGCAAGTGTTACTACAAAAATTGAAGTAGTAACCCAAGGAGTTGCTTCACTACAAAAATTAAAAGATAAAATATTAATGATACCAAAAACTAATGCAGTAAAGCCAATGGTTCTGTATCCTTCGTGGTGTATTGTCATATTAAAAAATAAAAAGCAAATATAGTTGTGAAAAATTTAATGTACCCTATCGCCACGTACTTCTATATTTTTTATTACCTCAGTTTCATATTTTAACCATTCTTGCCATCTTGTTCTTACTTTATTTTTAGGTAAATAATGTTCTGCTAAGTTTATAAATAAAGTATAATGACCAGCTTCGCTTTCCATGAACTTTCTATAAAATCTTTTTAAATAAGCATCATCTAATCCTTCACTTAATCGCTTAAACCGGTCACAACTCCTGGCTTCAATTAAAGCCATAGTAAGCATTTGGTCTAAAAAACGATCATCAATATGTCCGCCTTTTTTTTGAAATTCTAATAATTTATTTACATATTCATCTCTGCGTTGTTTGCCTAATGGTAATTTTCTTTTTTTAAGTTCAGTTAAAACTGCTCTAAAATGCCCCCACTCTTCTGTTACAATTGGTGCAAGTTCTTCAACCAGCATTTCTTTTTCAGGATATCGTTGAATATAAGAAATGCATGTTAAAGCTGCTTTTTGTTCACAATAAGCATGATCAGTTAAAATTTCTTCAATACTAATAGCTGCTAAATTTACCCAACGAGGATCAGTAGGTAATTTTAATCCTAAGATATTTTTTGTATGAGATGAATGATTGATGTTTGACATAAGAAATAAATTCTCAACAAATATCTATACTAATAATTAGTTTTGAAAAATGTACTTTGATGTTTTTTCTTTCAAG
>JANLVQ010000319.1:0-6004 GCA_031364085.1 Chitinophagaceae bacterium | reverse complement strand
AAAACCTTTACAGGAAACTATAGTTTCTGGTACGAGAGCTCTCAATTAATGTCTCGTCAAATTAATGATAAGAATAAGAAGACTGAAGATAAAAGACAAGCATTGCTTGATTTTATTGCACGTTTCTCTGCAAATGCTAGTAAAAGCAAACAAGCCACATCTCGCAAAAAAGCTTTAGAAAAATTAACTATCGAAGATATTGAACCTTCCAATAGAAAATATCCTGGTATTATTTTTCAACCATTACGAGAAGTAGGAAATCAAATATTGAATGTAGAAAATTTGAGTAAAACTGTTGATGGAAGAAAGTTGTTTGATAAAGTTTCTTTTAGTATTAACAAAAGCGAAAAAATTGCTTTTTTAAGTAAAGATCCTTTGGCAGTAACGAGCTTCTTTGAAATTATTAATGATAAAGTAAAAGCTAATGCTGGTAAATATGAATGGGGAACCACTATAACCAAGGCTTATTTACCTTATGAAAATGAAGAGTTTTTTACACAAGGAGATACTTTAATGGATTGGTTACGTCAATTTGTACCTGCACATATTACAGATGCTGATGAACCATTTTTAAGAGGATTTTTAGGTAAAATGTTGTTTAGTGGGGATGATATTATGAAGAAAACAAATGTGTTGAGTGGAGGAGAAAAAGTGAGATGTATGATTAGTAGAATGATGTTGCAAAATCCGAATCTTGTAATATTAGACCAACCTACTAATCATTTAGATTTAGAAAGCATTCAAAGCTTTAATGAAGGTTGTCAAAACTTTCCAGGAATTGTTTTAATCACATCGCATGACCACACTTTTATGCAAACAGTTGCCAATAGAATTATTGAGCTTACACCTAAAGGTATTATTGATAGATTAACAACATTTGATGAATACATGGAAGATAAAAGAGTTAAAGAATTAAGAGCAGAAATGTATAATTAAAATAAAAATCCCAAACTTAAGTTTGGGATTTTTTATGCATAAATTTCAAGTAAACCGTCGGGTAGTTTTAAATGTACCTCTTTCTTTTTATGGTCAATTCTAATTAAACTTTCTTCATGCATGGGTAAGTAAGCTTCATTACCTTTATAATCTACAGTAAGTAATATTTGATGAGGTTGTTCAATAACTTCATTAATCACTCCAATTAATTCATCTTCATTAAATGCTTTGTAACCAATTAAAGCAATGGGAGCATTTTTATTCGAGAGTTTATTAAAATCTTCTTGTGTTAACCAAACAGGTTTATTAATAAACCTTGCAGCCGATTCTTTACTATTACAATCTTCTAATAACACATAATTTTCATCTATAGTTTTAGCTTTAATTTCTTTAATAAAAAAAGGCAGTAAAGAATTTTTAGTAGTTTCAATGAATAGTACCTCAACATCTTTAAATGTAGATTTTTTTCCAAGGCTGTGTAATAGTATCAATTGTCCATTAACACCAAAAGTGGCTACAAGTTTCCCAATTTTTATATGTTGATGCAATGTGAATGGGTTTAAAAACAAAAGCCTCAGAAAACTGAGGCCTTTATTATTTTGTAAGATTTTTAGGCCTCTGAAGATTCTGATGAAGTTGGTTCTTCTACTGTAGGATTTTCTTCTACTGCTGGAGCTTCTTCAACTTTAGCTTCAACTTTTTTCACAACAGGCATTTGTTTTTTAGATTGTCTAACTTTCTTGTGCTCTGTGTTTCTGCGTTGAAGACTAGCTTCATGTTCTGAATGCCAAGTTTGGAATTTTTCCATAGCTGTAGCATCATCAAACAAACCTAATTTAACACCACGTAATAAATGTTTTAAGAACAACACACCTTTAAACGATAAAATTCTGTGAACCGTATCAGTAGGTTGAGCTCCTTTGTGTAACCATTCTAGGGCTTTTTGACGATCAAGCTGAATTGTTGCAGGAACAGTTAGTGGGTTATAAGTTCCCAATTTTTGGATGAATTTACCATCTCTTGGGGCACGAGCATCAGCAACTACTATGAAGTAGAAAGGACGCTTTTTACTGCCGTGTCTTTGCAGGCGGATTTTAACTGCCATTTAAATAGAAATTTTAGGCGTTTATGAAAATATTTTCGCGGCGAATGTACAAGTGTTTTTAGAATAAACCAAATGAAATTTCTAAGCCAAAACCAAGAAAATAGTTGGCTTTTTATGAATATCTAAATTGGCTTGTTGCCATTTAGCAATGGATTGAGAAACTATTTGTTCTTGATTTGAAGTAAGATCTGCAGCTACACAGAGTTTGGTTTGTGGTTTACAGGTTTGAATAATATCTTTCAATAGTTGATTATTTCTGTAAGGCGTTTCTATAAAAATTTGTGTACAATTATGGGTTGATGAATAGTTTTCTAGTTCTTTAAGTTTCTTTTTTCTTTCAGAAGAATCAATGGGTAAATAACCTACAAACTGAAAATTTTGTCCGTTTAAACCACTTGCCATTAGGGCTAAAAGTATACTGCTGGGTCCAACTAAAGGGATAATTTTTGCATGATTTTCATGTGCAACATCTACCAAAATTTGTCCTGGATCAGCAACACAAGGACAACCTGCTTCACTAACAATGCCAATAGTTTTTTTGGCTTTTAATGCTTGAATAAATGTATTTTTTACCTCGTGTTCTGCTTTATGAATGTTGTACCATTGATAATTATCAATCACCATTTCTTTCCATAAAGTTTTAAAATATCTTCTAGTAGTTTTTTCATTTTCTACAAAAAAAACTGTACAAGATTTTATTGCATCTAAAACGTTTGCTGGAATAGTATGATTGGTGTTTTCTGCAAGTACTGTTGGTATTAAATAAACAATTGCATTATTCATTTTTTGGCAAAAGTTTTTGAACAGTTTGTACTAAGTCTTTAGCTGAAAAAGGTTTTGTAATATAGCCATTCGCACCAAGTGATAATCCATAATCAATATCTAAAATATCGGCTCTTGCAGATAAAAAACAAAATAAAAGTGTTTTAGTTTTTGCATTTTCTCTAAGCTTTTGTAAAACTTCAAAACCATTCATTTCAGGCATCATTACATCACATAAAATTAAATCAGGAGTTGTAGTTTCCAGTATTTGTAGTGCTTGTAATCCAGAATTTGCTTTCAGACAAGTATAGCCAGAAATTTCTAGTATTGTACAAATGTTGTTTAGAATAGCTAACTCATCTTCAATAATGAGAATAGTGTTTTTATTCATTAAGATTGATATGGCAGTTTCAATGTAAATATACTGCCTTTATTCATTACACTTTTAACTGCAACATAACCTTTATGTTGTTCTGTAAAATATTTTGTTACGATTAACCCAATACCTGTACCAGAAATATTTGATGTGTTGGTTGCTCTAAAAAATGATGTAAATAAGTTTTCCATTTCATTTTTAGGAATTCCAATTCCATTATCAAAAACAGAAATGGTAAAGTATGTATTGGAAAAACCAATTCTTAATTTAGGATTAGCTTTACCCGAAGAATATTTAAATGCATTTTGCATAATATTTTGCAAAGCATGTTCTAACATTTTTTGATCTATTGATGCATTTACTGGAGTTCTTTTTATTTCTAGATCAACTTTTCTTCCATCTTTCCATGGATTGAAACTGTTTGCGATTACCTTTTTTACAAACTCAACAATATCTACAGATGAAGCATTTACTACTATTTTACCTGCTTCAATTTTACTTACCATCAACAAATCTTGCATAAATGAAGTCATTTTTTCAACTTCATCAATTATCTGTTTGGTGTAAATTGACACATCATCGTAGCTTTTTCCATTTTGAATCATCAACTCCAAAATTTCTGCACTAGATGAAATTACGGTAAGAGGTGTTCTCAACTCATGAGACACCATATTCACAAAAGCAGTTTTTAGTTCGTTAAGTTCCTTCTCTTTTTTAACGAGTTCTAAAAGTTGCGATTCTTGTAATTTATTATTGGTAATATCCGTTAAAGTGGCCAAAATTCCATGTTTATCATCATCAACGTTAAATGAGCGTTGTAAATTGTATTTTAAGATTTTTTCTTTGCCATCTTTACTTAAAATATTTACTTCTCCTGTATGGTCACTTTGTTTTCCAGAAAGAATGCTAAATACTTTGGCATACAAATCATATCGTTTGATAGATAATAGGTCAAAAATGGGTTTGGATTGATATTGTTCAGCCAATTGCCCACTTAATTCTTGCCAAGCTTTATTTACAAACTTTAATTTTAGTTCATCATCTGTATGAATTACAATATCATTTATTGAATTCAAAGTATTGAAAAATTGATCAGTAGATTTTTTTAGTTTAGACTCAAGATTTTTTTGTTCAGAAATATCTATACTTTGTTCAATAACATTTTCTAATTTTCCATCTTGGTTAAAAACTGGATAGCAAGTTCTAAGTAAATATTGCGTTTTTTTACCAGGGGTTATGGAAACTTCTTCCCAAATAATTGCTTTTTGGCTTTCAATTACTTTAGTAATATTATCTACCCTATTTTTTGCAGTGTCTAATGAAAGATTTGCATATGAAAAATATTGAGTAAGGGTTTTACCAACTGCCCATTGCCTTTTTTCATGACTATTTATGTAGGCCTTGTTTGCAAAAACTATATGATGCTCTAAATTAAATAAAGCAATTTCACCTGGAATATTGTGTAATGCATTTTCGAGTAATACACTATTATTTTGTTCTGAGAAAGATGATGTACTTAATTTTTGTTCTTTATAAATCCAGATATGACCATTAAGCACATTGCCATTATAAATAGGTAAGTAGTCTCTTATAAGTGTTTTACCATTTCTTAATTTCCACACTTCACTTTTTACTAGTTCTGCTTTTTCGGGATATTCTATTATTCTTTTTTCGAATTGAGCTGCTTTTTCGAACTTTAAGCTAAATGCACTTGCAGAATCTAATACATTAGTATTGATTAGTTGATGAGGAGAATATTTAAGTTGAAATAAATTGCAAAATAAAGGATTTACAAATTCAATTCGTCTATTCGTATCTTCTATCAAAATGCCTAACTCAACAGACTCGAAAATAAAATCTAGGCTTTCAGTTATCAGAAGATTCGATTTTTTCTGGGTCGGGTTAAACATAATTTGTAATTCTAAATTTTCAGAATCTTTCGCATCAGTTCTGACTTCGTTCGAACCCCCATTTTTCGATACACATTTTTTAAATGATCGTTAACAGTTGTTGAAGAAATGCCTAAAACTTGTGCAATTTCTTTGTAGGATAAACCTTTTAAAAGTTCATTTACTACTTGTTTTTCTCTTGGAGTAAACCCATAATCACTCGTATCTGTTGTTGCTGTGTGCTTTTTTATTTGACTAAACAATTTTAAAGCAACTTGTGGTGATAATAATGCTCCTCCATTTCTGATAATGTCGATCTGACTAATTAATTCTTGTATTTTAAAAGGTTTTAGTACGTAACCATTTGCACCTCTTTCAATACAGTTATAAATTGTTTCTTCATCATCATTACCTGTAATAACAACTATATATACTTCGTTCCAAATTTCTCGTATATAAGTTATTCCTTCTTTACCAGGAATACCAGGTAAACCCAAATCGCAAAAAACAATATCGGGTTCATCGGTTTCTTTTCTTTTTTCCAAGAACTGTTCGATACTGTTACAACTAAATGCAATATGAGTATCTGCTTGTGTTGAGATAAATGTTTCAAAATTTCTTCTCAACGAAATATCGTCTTCAATTATTCCAATTGTTATCATTTGCCGAAGATAAACAATAGCTTATGATACCAAAAAGAATGTTGAAAAACAATTGTTTTTTTTACACACTTGTTTGCAGAGGTAACTAAGTTTAGTAAACACTAAACTTTTTTGCTGTCTTGTCTTAATGGTAATTCAATTGATTATCAAATAAGAATATTGGATTTTAGAGCCTCCTTAAGACTAAACAGCCTGTTACTGTTTACAATACAAATATGGAGTAATTGATGTTGCTTGGAAATCCCTTATTTAAGGGTAATGTAGAGAAGCGATA
>JANLVQ010000298.1:0-9587 GCA_031364085.1 Chitinophagaceae bacterium | reverse complement strand
GTGCCACTTGTTGAAGTAGATGCATTTAAACTTAAATTTTTTCCACTACAAATATTATTTACAGCAGTAATGGTTGGTGTATTTGGAGGATTAGGATCTGAAAGAATAATTGGTCCAACTGTATTTGAAGTACAACTATTTAAAGTTACTTTAATATTAGCATAAGTTCCAGCCAATAAATTCGTCAAAGTAGCTACACCACTTGAGTTGGTGGTTATTGTAGTAGATTGAGGGAAACTATTAATAGTATATGAAACAGTGTAAGTTGTAGTAGCTGTTAATCCATTTAATGTAATACTACCATCTGGTGTTGCACATTGTGATGGATTAGAAAAAGAAGTACTTGTAATATTGGGAACAGGATTAATGGTTACTGTAATTTGTGCTCTTGGACTTTCACAATTTTGTGCTGTTATTTGACTTACATAATAATTTGTTGATCCAACTGTTGTTGTGCTTGGTGTTGGAGCAGTTGAAGAGCCAATTCCACTAGAAGCTGTATTGTACCACAATAATGTATTATTCGTATTTGGCGTTGCAGTTAAAGCACTCGTAATTTGGTTTTGGCATAACTGAACAGGTGAAATAACGCTTGGTGCAGTTGGTGTTTCATTAATTACAACATCAATTTTTGATCTTAGACTCTCACAACTAAACGAATTAATTTGACTAACATAATAACTTGTAGTTCCTGTGGTTGATGTACTTGGGGTAGGAGCTGTAGTGCTTCCAGTTCCACCACTTGAAGTACTATACCATAAAAGTGTATGACCAGAACTTCCAGTTGCTGTTAAAGAAGTTGTTACTGATCCTTGACAATAAGTTACTGGAGTAGCAACTGTTGGACTAGCAGGTGTTGGATTAATTGTTACAGTTATTGCAATTCTTGGTCCTTCACAATTTTTTGAGGTAACTTGACTAACAAAATAATCTGTATTACCAATTAAATTTGTTAAGGGAGTAGGTGCTGTTGCACTTCCTGTACCACCTGTTGCAGAATTATACCATAATAAAGTATTGCCTGTATTGGGAGTTGCCGTTAAGGGGTTTGCAGTGGAATTCTGACAATAGTTTACTGGCGATGTAACTGTTGGTACACTTGGATTTGGATTAATATTTACTTCTATTTGTGCTCTTGGACTTTCGCAATTAAATGTATTGGTTTGTGAAGCATAAAAATAAAAACTACCTAATGTTGTTGTAATTGGTATAGGAGCTGTTGTTGAACCAGTTCCTCCTGTTGGTACAGTATACCATTTAATGGTATTTCCAGAAGTTCCTGTAGCAACTAAGCTACTTGCAGTTGCATTCTGACAAAAATCAATTGGTGTTGTAACTGTGGGTGCAAGTGGTGTTGGATTAATTGTTACAGTTATTGCAATTCTTGGTCCTTCACAGCCATTAGGTGTTACTTGACTAACATAGTAAGTAGTACTACCAGTAGTTGTAGTGCTTGGTGTTGGCGAACTAAAATTTCCAATTCCACCATTTGCAACAGTATACCATTTTAAAATATTCCCTGATAAAGCTGTTGCAATTAATGTATCTGCAATTGCATTTTGACAATAAATTACAGGTGTAGTAACTATTGGAGCTGGAGGGTTTGGAAATACTCGAATCGAATCTAGTTTAGTACTAATACCACTACATCCATTTCCTAAATAAATAGTAATATAATAGATTCCAGGTTGGGTAAAATTAATATTCAAGATACTATCCCCATTCGTCCATAAATCAATATCATTGGGATTACCACCATTATTTCCTAAATTATTTAAAGTATTCCAACCAGATGATGGGGTAATGTTCCAATATTTTTTTGCAGAGTTTTTACATCCAGAATTTGTTACAACAAAGCCACTTGTAGAATTATTTATTACAGTAACAGATTTATCATTACAAATTTTGTTAGGAATTAAGAAAAAGTTTGCCGTTGGGGGTTCATTAATTTCGATATTAGAAACAGAAGAAGTTGCACTGCCACAGGGATTAGTAACTAACAATGTAGCTGCAAAAGTGTTGTTTGGACCTGTTGAAGGAATATTATCACAAGAAGTTCTCATATAATCATGAGAAACTGTGTCTGGAATTAAGGGATGTGTGTACAAAATAGAATCTCCATCACCAAATTTTATTACATATTTTGTTCCAGGTATATTACCAGTTGTATTTGAAATGGGAAATTTGATAGTTTTTGGTATACAACCAGAAAGATTTCCAGGATTTCCCAAGGTACCAGATGGTGAATTTCCAACAAAAACACCATAAATTTTTAAGCCTACACACCCAGTAGAATTATGTGTAGCATATATAGTAAGTTGATAAGACCCATTGGGGTAGGAGTGAATAATATTTGAATTAAAAGGATTAAAAATCGTATCTGGTGAACCATCTCCCCAAACTATTTTATATTGACTGATTTGGCTTTGATCGCCTGCTGAAAGGCCATTTGCTAAAATTACATTTGCTTGAGATGTTGAATTGCATCTAACAATAAAATCCTGACCATTAAATGAACTCAATGTAGTTGATGGTGCTCCAGGAATTAGAGACGGAATAATTTTTTGTTTAACATTAATAGAACCATTTTGAGAAGTTTGGCCACAAGAACTTGTTGAGGCTGTAAGTGTATAATTGAATGTTCCTGATTGAGTGGGAGCTCCAAAAATTTTATACACACCGCTAACAAAACTTGTACTTAACCCAGATGGCAAACCTGAAATACTCATAGTTAGGTTTGAACCAGTAACTGCATATTTTATTGTGTCGATATTTTCATATTGACAAATGGTTTGATTATTGGTTCCAGATGGGGATATTAATGTTAATGTAGGTAAGGAATAAACAGTCATTGTACGACTTGCTGAAGTCGCAGCAGTACATGGTGGTGTAGTATTAGTTTGTCTACAAAAAATTACATCACCATTATTTAAGGAGTTTGAAAAATAGCTTGCACTTGTTGCTCCTGATATTAGCACACTGTTTAAATACCATTGATATTGAGGGCTGTTACAATTATTAATCTGTGAATTAAAAGTAACCCCAGTTCCAGCACAACTAGGATTGGGGCTTGCACTTATTGTTATTGTAGTTTGTGTAAAAGATTTGTTTATTACAATAATAAAAACAAAAGCTAGTATGTATTTCAAAAATTTCATGGGGTATTTAATATTTAATAACCAAACCATCTTAACTGACTACTTCCTTTAGGACATAAAGTTTGCTTCATTAAATTTTCATTGGCATCTCTAGTAAAAATATAACTTAAACTAAACTCAAAGCCACCTCTAAAATTACTTCCTGATGTTAACTTAGAAACATTAATGTCATATGAAATGCCTGCTCTTATATTTTTAAATTCTATTCCAACATAAGGTGCAATAGCATCATTGTATCTATACCAACCACCAAAAATAACATTATAATTTTCTTCGGGTATTTGCGATAAAGCTCTACTAAATGCTGCACCAAATATTAAATCATTGCTGAATTCAGAATTCATGTAAGCACCACTTAAATACATTCTGTTTTCTTCACCCACCTGAAAATTAGTTCCAGCATTAAAAACCATTCTAGGTTGTATGGTGTGCACAGGACCATTAAAGGATTCAGATGGTTTATTGAAGTGATATATTGATGCACCACAATAAAAACTAGAAATATCTGTAATAGCAGAATAAATAATGCCAACAGAATAATCTACATAACTTGAACTAAAGCCATTAACAGGTTCACCAGTAGGTAAAGTATTATCAAAACCTAATGGAGTCATTTGTTGTCCAAATGTAAATTTTGAATAATCTAATAATCTTGTGGTGTAAGTTGCCATTGCCCCAACGCCAATTCTGTTTATTCCATGAGGGTCTAATAATTTATGGAATGACATTGAGCCAGAAATGCTATTGGTTTTTAATCCACCGCCATTAGTTTTATCAAACAATCCAGTAAAACCAAAACCTACAATATCTCCGTCTTTAATTACACTTTTTAATGCATTAGCATCAACAGAAAATGTTCCAGTTAAATAGGGTGATGGAAGGCTTGGCCATTGACTTCTATAAGATCCTGAAGTTCTAACATCACCATTAAAAAAACCTGTTAAAGCAGGGTTCATTAAAATAGGAGCCGAATAATATTGTGTAAAGTGTGGATCTTGAGATTTAACAAAAGATACCACCAACAAGCATGTAATAATTGAAATTTTTTTAGCCCTTTTATTCATACGAGTTTTAATAAACTTTTTTATTTTAAAATTTGATTAAAAAATTAGTCAATTTAACAAGGTAGACTTTTATTTAATCTTTTCATTAAATACAATAAATTTTATAAAAAACTATTAATATTTTACAAGAAGTGAAAGTATTGAATATACTAAAGAAAAATTCTGAAATTGATGTTATGTTAATACAAAAATTGTATGAAGAATTTATTAACAAACTTATCTTATTAAAACTGAAGTGCCTTTTATGCTAACTTTTTTTCCAGAATCTTTTTCTGTGTAGTCTAATGTCCAAACATAAGTTCCAGAGGGTTGATCTTGTCCTCTAAATTTTCCTTCCCATTTTGAAACATTATCGTAAGAAACATAAATTAATCTTCCAAAACGATTAAAGACTTTAAATTCAATGTTTACAGCTTTGTATGCATTTAATGGATAAAGAAAATCATTCAAACCATCACCATTTGGTGTAAAGGCACTGGCCACTTGAATAAAGCAATTACTTGCAACTCGAACTTTTTTGTATGATGTATCATAACAAGGAATTGAATTACCCACAATTAATCTAACAGTATAATCTGTATAATTTGAGCCAGTGTTGATGGGATAATTTCTAATGGGATACATTTGATTTAATGGTGTTTTATCACTACTAGTTTGTCCATTTCCAAATAACCAATTCCATGTAGTAATATTTCCAGAACTTGTATCAGCAAAAGAAACAGTTTCATTTGGACAAATAACTGGATTATTAATACTAAACTTCGATTTTATATCATCATACTCCAAATTAAAAGTTTGTTCTGTACTATCTAAGCAGGCTTCATTAGCAGTAACTAACTTTATTTTTTTTGTACTATTTGTGTTATATGTAATATTATAATTTGCAGTTGTATTTTTTAAAATATCATCAACATACCACATCCAACTATTTTCTCCATTAGCTATGGTATGGTACAAAAACAAAGTATCACTTACACATGCTGCTTTATCGAATGAAGTAAAGCTTGCATTAACTGCTGAAAAAGATTTAAAACTTACCGACCCTTGTAAAGTTTCAATACCACAATCATTAATAATGGTATTACCATCTGCACCTTTATTTAAATTTACTTGATAAGTGCCAGTTTGTAAAGGATTTGAAAGTTGTAAAGTAACAGTTGTTCCTACACCATCAACACAGTTAATATTTGCAGCAGTAACATTAGTAAAAGTTGGACCACTAATGGTAAACTCGCTAGCTGTTGGAGTAATAGAGCTACAAATCATGGCTTGTTTAAAATATAATTTAATTTGTGATGATGAACATGATGGAGGAATAATACTATCAAACTCAGTTGGAATTGTTCCTCTAACAAAAATATTTTTTGTGGTAGAATCTTTACAACCCAAAACATTTGTAACAATAAGCTTAGTAGTGTATATTTTATTAATGGGTTGAACTGAATATGTTTGACTTGGAGGATTTTTTACTGAACTCATTTGTCCATTTGCAAAATCCCATTTCCAAGAATTCACATTTCCTTTTGTTGAATCTGTAAAAACTTCAGGATTATTAGGGCAAGTAGTATCTCTTGAAACAGTGAATTTTGCAATTAATGTATGGTCTGCAATAGGAATATTTTGTTCAATTGAATCTATACAAACAGGATTAGAAACAATCAATTTTACTTTTCTATTTATAAAATTTGAATAGGTAACTATTTGAGATGATGCTGAACTTGTAGTTGGATTTCCATCAAAAGTCCATAACCATTTATTGGTATTATTATTTCCATTATGAGAGTAACTTAATGTATCAGTATAACAAGATTCTCTAATTACTTGAGTAGTGAAAGTAGGATTAGGTTTTTGATAAATATCCACATTTTTTGAGTTAGCACCTGCAATAACCGAGTTGCCACAAAAATCAATTAAAGTATTACCATCTGTTCCATTTTTAACATTAAAATTATAATTACCAGTTGGTAGAGGAGAAGCTAAGTTAATGATGATACTATCTGTATCAAACCCTGTAGAACAAGCAACTCCATTAACATTACTAATAATTGGATTAGTAGAAATTGTAAAATCACTTCCATCAGCAGCTAAAGAATTACAACGAACAGATTTGTTTAATTTAATTCCTAAACTTTGGCCACCACAAGGTGCAGAAACCCTATCTACAGCTGGTGGAATTGGATCTGTAATTAATGTAGCAGAGGCAGCACTAAAAGTTAAATTATAACCAGATTGATTGGTAGAAGTAAAATGACTCACCATTAATAAGTATAATCTTCCAGCAATTAAATTAGGTGATTTAGTGATAGTGGGCACCCCTGTTCCTTCACAACCATTGGCAACTGTTGCAGTATTACTTGTTCCTGTTACTCCTGTATTTCCACTCCAATTACAAGCTACAAATAAACTTGCATCGGTATAAATAGCATTAGGATTTCTTCCTGTAATATCAAATAATTGCCAATCATAATCATCACTTAATTGAGCTGGAGTAATACTAAATTCTAAAGGCCCACTGATATAGCAAAGAAACTTATAGTAGTAAGGATTAACATCGGCATAAACTGTAGTTGCTGCACAAACAGGAACAGGTATAGTTCTTCCTGCACAAGATGGTACACTAGTTTGTGTAAATGTTGCTGTGCCACATACAGGAAATGCACTTGATGGATTTTGACCAACATTTGGACATTGACAAAAAACAACTGTTGGAAGAATAAAAATGGCAAAAAGAAAAATAATTAAACAACGCATATTATCAAATAAAAGACAAACCTAAATGATAAAGATGAATTTGATGTTTTTCGTTGATTTTAAGTAATTGTTTAAAGCTTTTTTCACATTTAATAATTATTCAATTAAAGAAAACAAATTGATTGAAAGATGAGAACACTTATTTTTGCAAAAATTGAATTTATGAAGTTGAATAAAAAAGTAGTCTTGTTTTTATTGATCATTATTGCTCTAAGTGTTTTGTATAGAGTTTCTCCTTTAAGAGATTATGGCTTTGCACCTCAACTTGCTATTGCTCTATTTAGTGGGTATTTATTCACTAACAACAAAAAATGGGCATTTCTTTTACCCATTTTATCTATGTTTTTATCTGATGCTATTTTCGAAGTTCTATATAACTACAATCTTTCAGATATGAAAGGGTTTTATGGTTATGGTCAAATTTTAAATTATTCTTTTTTTATTATTGTAACTATTGTAGGATTTTTTATTAAAAAAGCAAACATTACACGAATTGTAACTGCATCAATTGTAGGGCCAACTTTATACTTTTTAATTTCAAATTTTTCTGTTTGGATGGGTGGTGGAGGTTATCATCATCCTAAAACTTTAACTGGTTTAATAGCTTGCATGACTGATGGTTTGCCTTTTTATAAAAATAGTTTAGTAGGAACTTTATTATTCTCATTTATTTTATTTGGTTCATACTATTTAATAAATAAAAAAGTTAGTCAAGAAGTATTAACTAACTAAAAATTTAAATATTGTTTTATAAAAAAAGCAACCACTTAAGTTGCTTTTTTTATTGCAATTAAAATCGTAACCCTAAACTTAAACCAGCAGCTCTAACACCAGCCCAAGGCCCTGTTGAAGTAATTGTTGCAGTTGTTGAAGAAGTTACTTTACCATCGAATTTAAAAGGACCAACTTCTTTAAATTTATCTAATTGATCTTGTAATGCTTGTTTTTCTTGAGGTGTATTCATAGCAGGATTTATATCCACTGCATTAATTGTTCCAGAACTAGAACCATAATGAGCTCCAATTATATAAAAGTCTATAACTAATTTTTTTGCAAGACTAAATTGTGTTCCAAGTAAAATGCCACCACTAAAAGTTTTAATGGTTCCATTAAACAATACAGTAGGTTTTGTTGTATAATTTGGATTATCATAAGTCACTGGAATCGAAACATCGAAGGTTGCATAACGTGCATATGGAGCAATATAAAATCCTTTTAATTTGCCAGCACTTAAATAAAATCTTACTTCTGGTGTAATTGCAAAATTTCCAACTTGAAAATCATTAATCTTAACATTAGGGTCATTAATAATTTTTTCAATCGTGCTTTTTAGTGGTAATTGAGATTTAGGCATATATCTAACGCCAACAGATAAACTCATCTTCTTTAAAAAACTTCTTTCATAAGTGATGTTGTAATTATTAATAGCTAAGCTAGGTATATTTGTTTTAATGATGTTTTTTCCACCAAATAAAATACCTAATTGAGCATTTGAAAAGAAGGGAATCATTATAATTAGAACGATAAACTTTTTCATACTTTATTATTTTACGGTAACGTAAATATATTTTAATTTAAAATGATGATAAAATAGTTTTTTTGCACATGCGAAAATTATCAATGGATGAACTGAATAGAAAATCAGTTGAAGAATTTAAACAATCACAAAAGAAAAAAATCATTGTGGTGTTAGATAATATCAGAAGTATGCACAATGTAGGTAGTGTGTTTAGAACTTCTGATGCATTTTTAATTGAAGCCATTTGTATTTGTGGATTTACTGCTCAACCACCACATAGAGATATTAATAAAACAGCATTAGGTGCTACCGAAACTGTTGATTGGATTTATTATGAAAAAACAACTACTGCAATTGATGCTTTAAAGCAAAATAATTATTCCATTTATGCTGTTGAACAAACTGAGGGAAGCATTAGTTTAGAAAATTTTGCAATAACTGGTAAACCAATTGCTGTGGTTTTTGGAAATGAAGTTGAAGGTGTAAGTGATGATGTTTTAAAACTGGTGGATGGTTGCATTGAAATTCCTCAACTAGGTATGAAACATAGTTTAAATATTAGCGTTGCTGCAGGAATAGTTTTATGGAAATTAGTTTGGGGTTAATTATCCCAAGCTTTCTAAACTGGCACCTTTAACGAATAATCTATCAATTCTTTTTTCAATTTCAGGATCTTTTTCTACAGCAGGAGCATGGTGAGGTTTTATTCTAGCATCAATAATCATAGGCCCATTACAACCCCAATGTTTATTCTCTATAAATTCATTTATACCATGAATATCATGACTAGGATTGCTTCTAGTAAAAGTTACCCAAAGAAAATTATTTAAAGTTGCAGCAGTAAAGCTAGCATCATCACAAAGAACGATTAATACAGTATTTGATAATTGATGATTATTAATTATTGATAATTGATTATTGAGCTCTTCAACCCAATTCCTAATTCCTAATTCCTGATTCCTAATTTGCATTGCAATTACTCCTGGCAAACAAATTTGTGCATTTTCAAAATTTTGTAACTCATTAAATATTGTTGGAACTTCCTTACACAAATCTCTCTTCTTTTCACCATAAGCAGCAAATACAACTTTACTG
>JANLVQ010000278.1:0-1592 GCA_031364085.1 Chitinophagaceae bacterium | reverse complement strand
TATCGTCAATATGACCGTCAGTATCATCACCAATAATTCCTTCATCAACCCAAAGTATATGTTCGGCTCCATAATAATTAATTAAATAATTTTCAATTTGTTCTTGACTTAAATGTGGATTTCTATTTTTATTTAATAAGCAACAAGTAGAAGTTAAAATAGTTCCAACTCCATTAAACTCAACAGAACCACCTTCCATTATAATTCCTGGATTAAAAACTTGTAAGCCCAATTTTTCACCAATTAATGTTGGAATAACATCGTCTAAATCAAATGGTGGATATTTATTTCCCCATGCATTGTAATCCCAATCTATAATAGCTTTTTTATTTTCTTTTGGATTGATTAAAAATGCTGGACCATGATCTCTACACCATGCATCGTTAGTGGGATGATGATAAAATTTTATTTTAGATAAATCAACTTCAGCTTCAATCAAATGCTTTGTAGCAAAGCTTTCCATAGCTTCATTCAAAACATTAATACAAACTAATTCACCTTCACTAACAGCTTTGATGAATTGCGAGTAGGGTTTATAAATAGTATCAATTTTGCCTGGCCAACTTTCAACTTTATGTGGCCAGCTTAACCAAGTTGCAGTATGCATATGCCATTCTGCAGGGAAGGAAAATCCTAATTGTTTGGGAGTTGGAGAGTCAGAAAGTCCGTGAGTCTGAAAGTCAGTTTTATTTGTCATTATTAATTTAGAAAGTTTTTAGATGGCTTAGAGAAATTGGAAGCATAAAAAATTATTTCAATTACTAATCAATAAACCTCTTTGTAATGGGCTCATAACTATCAATTCTTCTATCTCGCATAAAAGGCCAATGTGTTCTATAAGCATCAGTTTTTGAAGTATCAATTTCTACAACAGAAGTTTCCTCTTTATCCTGAGATGCTTTGTACAAAAGGGTTCCAAAAGGATTTGATACAAAACTTCCACCCCAGAATTTCATCTTTCCATCTTGCTCCAATCCTACTCTATTCACACTTACTACATGTACTCCATTTGCAATAGCATGGCTACGTTGCATGGTTTGCCAAGCATTAAATTGTTCAATGTTGGTTGTTTCATCTTGAGCAGTTGCCCAACCAATTGCTGTTGGATAAAATAAAATTTCTGCACCCATTAATGCTGTAATTCTTGCTGCTTCAGGATACCATTGATCCCAACAAATCAACACACCAATTTTTCCAAACTTGGTATCAAAATTTTTATAGCCTAAATCACCTGGTGTAAAATAAAATTTTTCATAAAATGAAGGATCATCAGGAATATGCATTTTTCTGTACTTTCCTAAATATGTTCCATCTGCATCAATCACAGCAGTTGTATTATGATAAATACCAGAAGTTCTTTTTTCAAACAAAGAAGCAATTATAACTACACTATGTTCTTTAGCAATTTCACATAATAGATTTGTTGTATAACCAGGTATACTTTCTGCAAGTTTAAAATTATCATAAGATTCAATATCGCAGAAATAAAGAGATGTAAACAATTCTTGCAAGCAAACAATGTTTGCCCCTTTTGTTGCAGCAATTTTTATTTGTTCAATAGCTTTTGTAACATTTGTGTTTACATCGGCAAC
>JANLVQ010000264.1:0-26038 GCA_031364085.1 Chitinophagaceae bacterium | reverse complement strand
AAAGGTTTCGCAAAGAACGCAAAGTATATTTTAAGTTGTCACAGTATTTTCAATCGGGTCGGCATAATGAGCCAGTCCGTAATTTCTTTTTAAACATTCTTCGGGATGCAAAACGTGCCATTCAAACTCATCCCTGAAATGCCTTATCGCTGCCGCCACCGGCCATGCTGCTGCATCACCAAACGGACAAATCGTATTTCCTTCAATCTTTCTTTGTATATCCCACAACAAATCTATATCACTCATTTTTGCTTTTCCATATTCTATATTCATTAATATTTTTTCCATCCATCCTGTGCCTTCTCTACAAGGTGAACATTGTCCACAACTTTCATGGCGATAAAATCTTGCAAGAGTCATGGTATGTTTTACAATACATTGGTCTTCATCTAACACAATAAATCCACCACTACCCATCATGCTACCAGATGCAAAACTACCATCAGAAAGACTTTCATAGTTCATCAATCGCGTTTCACCTTTTGCAGTTTTTAATAACAGGTTTGCAGGAAGAATTGGTACAGATGAACCACCAGGAATACAAGCTTTTAATTTTTTATCATTTGCAATTCCTCCACAATATTCATCACTATAAATAAATTCTTCAACACTAATAGTCATGTCAATTTCATAGACACCAGGTTTATTGATATTACCACAAGCAGAAATTAATTTTGTACCTGTACTTTTTCCAATTCCAATTTGTGAATATGCAGCACTTCCATTATTAATAATTGGTACAACTGCAGCAATAGTTTCAACATTATTTACTACTGTTGGTCGTTGCCATAAACCTTGTACAGCAGGGAATGGAGGTTTAATTCTTGGATTACCTCTTTTACCTTCAAGGCTTTCAATTAAAGCAGTTTCTTCACCACAGATATAAGCTCCAGCACCTTTATGAACATAAATATTACATTCGAAACCTGAACCCAAAATATTTTTTCCTAACCAACCATTTGCTTTTGCTTCTTCGATAGCTTGTTCTAAAATATCAACTATCCAAGCATATTCACCTCGTATATAAATGTAAGAATCAGTACTGCCTAAAGCGTAAGAACTTACAATCATTCCTTCGATTAATAAATGAGGAATAAACTCCATTAAATATCTATCCTTAAAAGTTCCAGGTTCGCTTTCATCTGCATTAACTACTAAATGTCTTGGAACAGCTTCTGGTTTGGCAATAAAACTCCACTTTAATCCAGTAGGGAAACCAGCACCTCCTCTACCTCTTAATCCACTGGTTTTTACTTCCTCAACAATAGCTTCTGGAGTTAAGGTTTTCAATGCTTTTTCTACACTTTTATAACCACCTTCTTTACGATAAGTATCATAAAAACGAATACCTTCAACATGAGCTTTTTCTAATAATAATTTTTCTCCCATACTTTATAAATCAAAATTCAAAAGTAAAAATTCAAAAATGGATTTTTACTTTTTATTATTTATATTTTTTACTGCTTGTCGAGCAAATAAAACCCAACGTTTTCCTTTTCTCTGCCATACTTCCAAAACTTTCAAAAAATAATTTCCTTTAATCCCATTCAACTCAACATCTATTGTTGCGTTAAATCTTACACTTGCAAGTTTACCATTCATTAAAACAGAAAGACTATCTTCTTGAATGCTATAATATTTTATATAACCAGATTCAATGTTTTTCATCATCTCTGTTTTTGTTTCTATCCAACCATTACTGTGGCCATAACTTAAAGCTTTTTCAGTTTGTTGATTAATAGAAATTGTATTTTTATTAATCATGGTTTGATGAAATTCTTTAACTGTTGCAAGTAATTTTTCTTCATCAGATTGTGCTAACACATTTACAGATAATAAAGAAAAAAATATGATAAAGAACTTTTTCAATTAATTTGCTTTTGCTCTACAATCTTCAATTATTGCATCAACTTTTTCTTTGGTTAAATGCTCTCTATAATGTTTTCCCAATTGCATCATAGGTGCATAACCACAGGCTCCTAAACATTCTACTGTTCTTAATGTAAACATGCAATCTGTTGTTGTTTCATTTACACCAATGTTTAATTTTTCTTTGATGTATGAAATAATATCATCGCTGCCTCTTAACATACATGGTCCAGTTTGACAAACTTCGAACATATACTTGCCTACAGCTTTAGTGTTGTACATGCTATAAAAAGTAGCTACCTCATATACTTCAATTGGCTCAATTTGTAAAAGGTTTGCTACATAATCCATTGTTTCTGTACTTAACCAACCACCAAAACTATTTTGGGCTAAATGCAAAACAGGCAACAAAGCACTTTTTGCTTTATCTGCTGGATAATGAGAAATCAATCTATCAAATTCCTTTTGTTGTTCTTCGTTAAATTTCACCTCTATTAATTTATAATTCAACATTTATAATTCATCATTACTTAGGCGTCCATTTCACCAGCAATCAAATTTAAACTACTCATGGTAATAATTGCATCACTCAACATCCCTCCTTTTGTTAATTCACTATATGCTTGATAGTAAATAAAACATGGTCGTCTGAAATGTAACCGATAAGGGCATCTGCCTCCATCGCTAATTAAATAAAAACCTAATTCTCCATTAGCTGCTTCAATTGAATGATACAATTCACCAGCAGGAATTTCAGTTTCTCCCATAATAATTTTAAAGTGCCAAATCAATGCTTCCATTTTAGTGTACACATCTTTTTTCTCTGGCAAATAATATGCAGGGCAATCGGCATGATACACTTCAGCTTTTGCACCTTTAAATGCTTGCACTTTTCTATAAGCTTGTTCTATTATAGAAAGTGATTGCCAAACTTCTTCTCCTCTAACTAAAAATCTATCATAGTTATCGCCTGTTGTTCCAACAGGAACATAAAAATCAAAATCTTGATAACTTGAATAAGGAGCTTGAACACGAACATCATAATCAACTCCACTTGCTCTTAAATTTGGGCCAGTAAAACCATAATTTAAAGCACGTTCAGCACTTATTGCACCTGTGTTTTTAGTGCGATCCATAAAGATTCGGTTTCGTTTGAATAAATTTTCAAACTCTTTCCAAACTCCTGGAAATTCTTTTAAAAATTTTTCGAGTTTTTCAAACGCTGTATTTGTGAAATTCCTTTCAAAGCCTCCAATACGCCCAATATTAGTAGTAAGGCGGGACCCACATACTTCTTCATATATTTCGTAAATTAATTCTCTGTATTGCATTACATACAAAAATCCTGTGTATGCACCTGCATCAACTCCTACAATAGAATTACAAATCAAATGATCTGAAATTCTTGCTAACTCCATAATAATTACACGTAAATAATCAACACGTTTTGGAGTTTCAACTTTCAATAATTTTTCGCAAGTTAAATGCCAGCCCATATTGTTTAATGGTGCTGAGCAATAATTTAACCTGTCGGTTAATGGTGTAATTTGATAGAGTGGTCTGCGTTCTGCAATTTTTTCAAAAGCTCTATGAATGTATCCAACAGTTTGTTCTGCACTTACAATTCTTTCTCCATCAAGTTCAACAATATTTTGGAAAACACCATGTGTTGCAGGGTGTGTAGGACCTAAATTTAAAGTGGTTGTTTGTTTACCAATTGAACCTTCTGGTAATTTGATATGATGTTGTAATACGTCTGACATTTATTTTATAATTCGACAATTTATTAATTCGATAATTCGACAATGTGTTGGCTAATTGCCAATTTGTCGAATTGCTCAATTGATTTTAACCTCTCCCAAACATTTCATCATCTTTATCAACTCTGGTCTGATCTTCTAATGGAAATTCTTTTCTCATTGGAAAATAATTCATCTCATCAACATTCAATATTCTTTTTAAATTTGGATGACCTACAAAATTAATTCCATAAAAATCGTAAGTTTCTCTTTCCATCCAGTTTGCAGCAGCAAAAATATTTGAAGCTGTATAAACATCTGGCTGATTCACATCAGCAAAAATTTTTAATCGTAATCGTACATTCTCGTTTATGTTGTGTAGATGATAAACAACTGACAACTCTCTTGCTAATTGATTGGGATAATGTACCGCTGTTAAATCGGTTAAGAATTTGAATTGCAAATTTTCATCATCGAATAAAAATTGCATTACTTTTAAATTCATTTCTTTAGGTGCTTCAAAAGATAACAACCCAAATTGTTCTTCCCAACTGATAAGTGCATCACCAAACTTTTCAACCAATTTTAATTTAATACTATTGTTAGTTAAAGCCATAATATTTATTCTATTCCGTAACTATTTAATAAAGCTTTATATTCTTCGGTATTTCTTCTTCCAAAACTTTCATTTTGTACTAAATCTTGTATTCTTAATACGCCATCAATAATAGCTTCTGGTCTTGGTGGGCATCCAGGAACATAAACATCAACTGGTATAATTTGATCAATACCTTGTAATACACTATACGAGTCGAAAATTCCACCACTGCTTGCACAAGCACCAACTGCAATAACCCATCGTGGTTCTGCCATTTGTAAATAAACTTGTCGTAACACAGGACCCATTTTTTTTGCAATAGTTCCCATTACCATTAATAAATCGCATTGACGAGGTGAGAATCCAACTCTTTCACTTCCAAAACGGGCTAAATCATAATGGCTTCCCATAGTTGCCATAAATTCTATACCACAACAACTTGTAGCAAAAGGTAAAGGCCAAATAGAATTTTTTCTTGCCAAGCCAACTACTTTGTCTAAGCTAGTTGCAAAAAAACCTTCACCACTATGACCTTCTGGTAGTTCGGCAATCATTAAGCTATCGCTTAATTTAGCTTCTTTAGGATGTATGTTAAATCGAACAGGACGCATATGATAATATTGAATGTTGAATGCTGAATTTTAAATGAACCAATTTTACATTTAACATTTTAAATTTGTAATTATTTTATTCTTCCCAATTTAGTGCACCTTTTTTAATGATATAATAAAAGCCTACTAAAAAGAATCCTACAAACATAAGTACAGCCATAAATGTTTTCCAACCCATTGTTGGGTCTGCAGCAAAAGTTTTAAAATTTACAGCATAAGGGTAAAAGAAAATTACCTCTACATCAAATAAAACAAATAAAATAGCTACTAAAAAATATTTTACAGACATAGGTTGACGTGCATCTCCATGAGATTCTATACCACTTGAAAAAGATGCTAATTTATCTTTTGTTTTTCTTTTAGGGCCAACAATTGCAGAGAGAAATAACATGGTAGCTACAAAGCCTGCTGCAAAAAGTAACTGAATACCAATAACTAAGTAATTTGATGCGGAATTTGTTGTTTCAATATCTAACAAACTGTACATATTAAAAATTGTGTGGCAAAGATAGTTATGTGTATTTAATAAACTAAAAACTCTCTGAAAATTCAGAGAGTTTTTATTACGATTTTAGTTAATTAGATTATTGTGTTTTTCCTGTAGCATCTGCCTGTGGTTTTAAACCATTTTTTAGAGCATTTTTTATTAATGCATCTCTAATTTTTAAAGTTTGTGGTTCATTTGGAATTAATTCTAAAATTTTATCACAAACTTCTATTGCTTTTAAAAAGTCTTTTTTGGTATCGTTATAATAAGCCATTTGAACATAATAGTTATTTACCATTTGCTGTTTGAAGGTTACTGTATCAGCTTTATAGAAGTCTAATTGTTTTGTGATGGCATCAAAATACAAACCTGTGTTGTTTAAGGTATCAATTTTTCGTGCTGCTCTAACATTTAAATCAAAACCTTGAGGTTTGTTAGGGAAACTAGCCATATAATCTTTAGCTAATTCCATAGTTAAAACATAATTATCATTTTTAAATGCTGTTGAAGTTAAAATATAATGATCGTATTCTGATTTTACACCTTTAACATCTACAATTTTTTGTAATACTTTTAATTGTTCTGTGTAATTTTTAGCATTTGCATAAATTTTTGAAGCTAAAGAAAGGTAACGTAGTTTTCCATTTCTACTACTATCCATTTCAATTGCTTTATTAATATATTCAATTGCTTTTTGTTCTTGACCAGGAAAACGAGACTCGATAGCAATTGCTAAATCGTAATCAGAAATTAAAATTTTATCTAAATGTGCAACTGCTAAATATTCTTCAATATATTTTTTTGCTTTGATAGAATCATTTAATCTATCATAATCGTAGGCAAATAATACAGGAACACGAGCTTTACATTCAGTGTTTTCTAGTAACATTGCTTTTGCTAAACTTTCTTGATAGTTGCCAGCTCTAAATAAATAATCTGCATAAAAATAATCGTTATGGCAATCTTTATCGGCATATTGAATATATTTTTCAATATAAGTTTTTGCTAATGGTACATCTCTATCAGCATAATAATAATAGTAATCTAAATAAACAGGTGGATAAGCTGGGTCAATTGCTAAAGCTGCATTGAAATACTGATCCATGAACTGTTTATTATCTTGTGATTGATAAATTTTACCAATCAAATAATTAGGCAAAGGATTGGTTGCATCTCTGCTAACAGCTTCAACATATGCTTTTTGAGCTTCGCCACCAAACTCACCCCCCATTTTTCTATAACATAGACCCATGTAGATAAATCCTTCTGAATTTAACATATCAATACTAGTGGCTTGTTTTAATTTATCTATAGCATATTCAACATTACCAAATTTGCTACTACCATCCTTTACACTATGGCCAATACAGTTAGCACGACCAATAGCATTTAAAACTGCTACACTTGGTTTACCTTTATTTTTTCCTCTGGTTTCTGTTGTGGTTGTTATGGCCACTTCAAACTTTTGTTGAGCTGCATTCCAATCGTTATTCTCTAATAAATTTACATGAGCCATACCAACCCATATTAATGGTTCATTTACACCATTGTTCAATGCATCTTGATATAATTTCTTTGCTGCATCAACCTCATCTACAACAATCATAGATTGACCATACCAATAAATTGTATGTTGATCTTTATTATTTGATTCATACATTTTTTGCAATATATCCTTAGCAGACTTGTTTTTTCCGTAGTTTATCATTTTAATAGCATCGGCTGTTGATTGTGCCTGAAGTGTTACCATGATAAATAAAAATGCAATTATTGATGTACTTGTTTTTTTCATGTTGGTTTTTATAAAAAAATTTATCAATTATTTTATTAATCCTTGTCGTTTATTAAAATTCATTTTTGATGGTACTAAGCAAGATCTTTTAAATATTAACTGCCCTCGTTCTAGACTTAAAAAATTTGCAAACCCTGAACCTAGTCCTAACCAATTTTCTTTTACTATAAAATACAAGTGTCGTGCCAAAGGGTACTGACCATATGTTAAAGAAGCTTGCGAGGCTTTAACAAAATAACCTGGCTCTTCACATCTTGTACATTCAATTAAAGCTAACTTTATTTTTTTCAAGTTCTCCATTTGATTTGCATCATAAAAATTGCTCACCCAACTATTACCTACAAACCCTATTGCATTTGTAGTAGATTTAATTGCTTCAATTACAGCTGCACTACCATTCACAGCTACAACATTACTCGAAAAATTTTTTCCTTTCAAAATAGTATCTTGTAAATATTTAACAGTGCTTGTTGCATTATTTCCATCTAATATTACTGTATACTTTTTTTCTCCAATCATCATTTTTCTTAAATCATCTATTGTAAAAACTGAATCTTTATTATTGATATTTACAATTGCTGCAACTGCATCATAAGCCACTTGCATATATTTAGGCTCGAAAGATAAATAATTTTTAAAATAATTATTTTCTTCTTTTGTTAAACCTCTCGAAACTATTATTAACCTGGTGCTATCTAAATACAAATCTTTAAAACATTCTACCTCTGCCTTATAAGTTACTTTTAAAACTGCTTCAGGAAAAGAAGAGTTATATACTTTTATTTGTTCTTCAATTACAGGTTTAAAACTTTCATCTACACTAATGTTAATTGTTCCTTGCTTGGGTGAATCGTTTTCAATAAAATCTTTTTCAGATGTATTGTTTGAACAAGAACAGAGTATTAAAATTAAGAATAAATATTTTTTCATCAATTAACTTTTCATTACTCCTCTAAACAATCTAAAGCATCCATATAAAATACATATTCCTGCAAATAGCCATCTAAAAGTTTTATCAAAATTTAATAATACTTCAATATTATACCTTTCAGCAAAAATCATCATAAAGCCCATAGCTAAAAATAATAAAGCCATTACAATATGCCTAATGTTTTGAAATATTTGCCACCAATCTTTTCTTTCGATTTCTTCCATGATAAGTTGTGCAATTTAAAGAAAAAAATGCTTTTATAAACAAGCATTCAACTAACTGAGATAAAATTGCTGGTAAATTCCATAATATTTTAAAAAAATAGTTAAGATTAGATGAATAGTTTTGTTACATGAGAATATTAATGGTTTGCTTAGGAAATATTTGCAGAAGCCCTTTGGCAGAAGGAATTTTACAACATAAATGCCTTGAAAAGGGATTAGACTGGCAAATTGAAAGTGCTGGAACTGCAGGGTACCATGTTGGTTGTGCACCACACCTTCAATCGCAAAAAGTTGCTTTGAAACTTGGCATTGATATTTCAAAGCAGCAATGTAGAAAGTTTGTAAAAGAAGACATAGAACTTTTTGATTTGATTTATGTTATGGATCAAACAAACTATGAAGATGTAAAAACAATAAGTGAAGAAAAATGGAATGCCGAAAAAGTAAAACTGATTTTAAATGAATTAAATTCTAATAAAAATAGTGAGGTTCCTGACCCATGGAATGGCACTGATGCTGATTTTTTGAAAGTTTTTAAATTAATTGAGAAAGCTTGTGAAGCTATATGTATTTACTATAAAAAATAATTACATCTTATAATTGCACACCTAATCTTAAAGCAATTCTTTTATAATAAAAATCATAATCAAAATCCACTTTTCCAGATGCCCCTCCTATACCCCAAGTTTGAACATTTTGTTCTACATAGCTAAAATGTTTATAGCTATAACCCAGACTTATAACAAAGAAAGATTTATTAGCAATTAATTTTTTAAATCCAATGCCAAGTTCGCCATAAAATGTATTATTTAGTTTAAATGCATCTTCATTATTCCAAGAATATTTTTTTGGAAAATTTGTGGTTCGCCAAGGAATATTAATACCAGCATTTGTATAAACAAATATATTCTTACTGTTAAAGGTGCTTCTTCTTACATCAATAAAAATAGGTGTGCTTTGAGCACCATAACTATCAAAAGAAATACCTAAACCTGTAAACCATTTATCATAACTCCATCCATTTATGGTTTGTAAAACAATTACATTTTGACTACTGCCCCAAACGGCACCAATACTATTGATGCTTGTAAAAACAGGCTTTATTTTTTTTTGAGAATAGGAATGTACAGCTGTTAAAATTGCTAAAATGAGATAAATTTTTTTCATGATGATATTTATTCAATTTATTAATAAACAAAACTGCTCAACTTTACTACACCGTTTGGATTGGTGTAATTGTATTGATGTAATCCATCTTTAGCCGAAACCAATGCAATTCCATTGTTGCAAATCACATCGTAACTTGCTGCTAATACAATAGTTTGTTTTAATATTGGATTTTCAGGGTTGGTTACATCAAATACTTTTATTCCTGCATCATCATCACACACTAAAAGTAAATTACCATCTTTGCTTAATCCTTTTGGTTTAGTAAGATTAATTCGTTTAACTAAAACAGGACTTAAAATATTAGAAATTTTTAAAACGTTCAATTCATTCTGTGTGCCTACACAAACATCTGCACTTGAATGTAAAGTAAGATATGCATAATTATCGTCTGCAATTACAGGGTCGCATAAACGAGCATGAGCGAAACCGCTTATATATGTTGGTTGGGCAGCATTAGTAAGACTAAAAATAGACATTCCGGTTTGAGAACCAATAAACAATTTGTCTTTAAAAGGATAAATGGTTTCAATATTCCACCCTATATTTTGGTTAGAAACAACTATAGGTTGAGCCGTATTTGAAACATTCACTGAAAATAATTTAGAGTTTGAAACTGCATATAAATAATTATTTACTACTGCAAAACGGCTCATACTTCCTGCTTTTCCTGTAGCACTACTAGCTGTTGTTGCACCTCCACCTAAATTGAATATTCCACCACCAGGCCAACTGCTGGAAATATATTTTCCATTATTCCAAATTCCTTGTCCTTCAGCTATATCAACATGTAGAAAAGTATCTCTGACATTCCATCCCACAATAGCATTTCCAGCTGAGGTTGAATATCCATTTAAGAATCGGATATCGCTAAAAATATCATCAATACTATTTGTAGTATTTATTACTGTGTAATTTGATATATCTATAGCCAATAAATCTGTATAACAATTTGCATAAAGTGTATTTCCTTTAACAAATAAATCAGTATTACCTGGAATTACGATAAATGCTTTATTTATTGGATTTGATGGATCAGAATTATCTATTACGTGAATCCCTTTTTCTTTTTCATTTAATAAAACATAATTGCCTATTACAAATAATTTGCCTGCATTAGTTACCGAAATGGGTGAAGTACTTTTCACCTTTGCTTTTAACGAACTCATACTTTCTATAATTGGGGTATACACTTTATATTGCTTAGTACCCACATCTTTTAAACAAGATGAAAATTGCAGCATAATTACTGTAATAAAAAGAATAGATTGAATTAACTTTCTCATATTTATTTTTTTGATGTTTTAAAGGGAATGCTTAATTGCATATCTAATTGTTGCCAATAATATTTAGCACCAGTTTTTTGTACTGGAGTCATATTTTTTAGTGCTAATAAACTCAAGGAAAATTTATTGTTATAATTAACAGACAATCCAGTTTGTAATCCAAATAACAATCTTTTATTCTGATATAATAATGGCTGATAGCGATTAAGAAAATTGTAAGCCACTAACCAATTATCTTTAAATACCCAAGTTAAATTAACCCCTCCAATAATTGAAATTTTTATTTTATCTGATGGATTGATATGATAATTAACATTAAAAGGCAACTCGAATTGATTACTATAATTGATATACAAAATTTGATTACCTGTTAAATAATAACCAGGATAAATTGGTGTGGTATCGGCTATAAGAGC
The DNA here is from genome assembly GCA_031364085.1 of Chitinophagaceae bacterium. Lineage (GTDB taxonomy): Bacteria > Bacteroidota > Bacteroidia > Chitinophagales > Chitinophagaceae > CAIVPM01. The sequence continues at coordinate 14,918 of JANLVQ010000264.1, read as the reverse complement.
CAGTTTGTTTTCTAAATACCTATATCTAAGACCAGTTTTCAAAGATATTTTTTTAGAAATATTGTAATCAACATTTACACCAACAGAAAAATGAGCTCCTGTTTTTGGCAAACTAATATAAGCGTTACTATTATTTGTAACCCCTGTAGTAGTTGAAGATGAAAGTGTGTTAAAGGTTTTCATAGTTTCATCTTCACCAAAAATATTTTTTCGAGAAAGATAATTTAATCCACCACCCCAAACTGCACTCCAAGTAATTTTTTGAATAATTTTTTGGGGTAATAAGGGTTGTTGTAATGTGTCGTTCAATCCTCCATTTTCTAATAAAGATTTATTTGCTATCTCTTCTTTTGATGTTATTTTAATATTTGTTTTGTCATGAATGATTTTTAAGGTATCATTTTTTTCAAGTTCACTTGTTTGAACCATTGCGTAATGATTGGAATTTTTATTTATCAAATTATTATCAATTACTTCGGATATAGCTAGTTCTTGCTTTACTATGTTATTATGTTCTTCAACACTCAATTTTGTTTGTAAATATTTTTTTGGAGAGCTAATTTTTATTGCCTGTATTGTTGCATTTTTTTTTGTATTCAATTGAACTTTGTTCTTATTAATTATTACTTTTTGTGATTCACTTTGTTTTATAAATTTTTTAGTAACAATCAAGTTGTTTTTCTTTTCAAATTTATTTAATTCTGTTGTATTATTATTTATTAATTGTATTGTAGATTGTGCTTTTGGGGTAGAATGGTTTTTATTATAAATCCAATACCCAAAACCTATAATTGAAATTAAAGCAGGAATACTCCACAACCACAGTATACTTTTTTTCTTTTTATTATCTAAGCTATATTCAATCTCTTTCCAAACTTGTTCTGAGGGTTGAATACTATAGTTGTATAGTTTATCGAAATTATTTTTCATTAATTAATTTTATTTAAACACAAATTATTTTCTTCAGTTATTTGTTTCATTAATAAACTTCTGGCTCTACTATATTGACTACGAACTGTATTTACATTAGTTTTAAGTAGAGCTGCAACTTCTAGATGATTATAACCTTCAACCGCAACTAGATTAAAAATAGTTTGATAATTCACTGGTAATTTTCTTATATATTCTACCAAATCTTTCAAATTTAAATTCACTTCAACTTCTTCATTTGCTACAGGATGTAATGCTATATCGTCTAAATTCATTTCTCTTTTATATCGATTATGCTTTTCTAAATAGGTAAGAGTAGTATTTACTATTATGCGTCTTATCCATGCACCTAAATCACCTTCATTTTTAAACTGTTTTAAATTGTTAAATACTTTAATAAAACCTTCTTGCAAAATATCTTCTGCATCTGGTAAACTTTTTGTGTATCTATAACATACACCTAACATGATACTTGCATATTTACTATACAATGCTTTTTGTGCTTGCCTATCATTTTTGATACATGCTTTAACTAATTGCTGAGTTTCCATGCTGTTTTATTATGACTAAGTAAAGTAAGAAAACATTGCAACAACTAAAAAATAATAGATGAAATGAGATCTAATGACATGTTTGTTGCACTTTTTAAAAATAGAACAAAAGATATGTAGGCAGTTTTTGGAACGTCGGTATGCCCAAATTATTATTTATAAATTCAAATTTTTTATTGTTCAAAATTGGGGATAACTATCTAGTAGTTAATAAAATTAAACTATGAATTCATCGTTATTTCTATAACCAAAACTTAAGAAATATTTTATGCAAAAGATTAAAGAAGTAAATGCATTATTAAGTTTAATTGATGACCCGGATACAGAAGTCTTTGAGATTATTTCTGAAAGAATTATGAATTATGGTAAAGGAATTGTACCAAATCTTGAAAATCTTTGGGAAAATACTGAATGCAGTAATATTCAAAACAGAATTGAAGAGCTTATACATAAACTTCAATACAAAGAACTTAAAAACGATTTAACTGAGTGGAGCAGTAATACTTACAATGATTTATTGTTTGGTGCTTTATTGGTTGCAAAATACCAATACCCCGATTTGCATACCACACCCATTTTACAAAACCTTGATAGAATTAAAAGAAATATTTGGCTAGAGTTGAATAATAATTTAACTCCCTTAGAACAAGCCAATGTTTTGAGCAGTATTTTATATAATTATTACCAACTTACAACTAATGATGTTTGTTACGAAAATCCTAACGACTTTTTTATCAATAAAGTTTTAGAGCGTAAACGTGGCAATGCAATTAGTATGGGAATTTTGTATCAGGTAATGTGTGATTTATTAGATATTAATGCCAACATCATCAACATTCCAAAACAAATGATTATTGGATTTTATCATTCAGATTTTTATGCTGCAAAAAGTATTGTTGACCCTCGAGAAAAAATACATTTCTATATTGATGCAGTAAATGGACAAGCATATAGTTACGCTGAAATTGAAAAATATTTTAAAAGAATTGGCGAAAAGCCAAATGACGAACATTTTAAACCACTTTCTCAAAAAAGGATAATAAAAATTTTGTTAGAAGAAGTAGGAAAATGTTTTAACAGCTCAAAACTTGAGGAAAAAAGAGAGGAAGTTTCTGCACTTGCAAAAATTTTAGATTAATACTGTAGTGTTATACTGTTGGAGGAACTTCAATTTTTTCAACAACAACCAAATCGGCTAATTCTAGGTTCATAGGCAGCAAACCAATTTGAACAATAGCTCTTTTACCCCTAATTTCTTTTACTTCTCCAACTTGATAATTTTTTCGAAGCTTAACTAGGCTACCAATTTCAATGGCAGCATTCAGTTCCTTATATTTTGAGTTAATTTTTTTAGCAATTTTATTTACAACAAGTTTTTCATCTTTTTTAAATAGCAGGTTGTGTAAATTTTTAATCACCTCTTTTTTATCTTCTGCTTTTCTGTAATCAAAAACTATTTGTTTAAGTTTTCGTTCCATATCTTTTAAATAAACCAATCTTTCAGCAGCAATTTTATTTTGCTGTTGTAACAACTCAATTTGTTGTTGATGTTTTTCTTTTGCAATTAATACTTGCATTTCTGCTTTTAACTTTTCGTTTTGTTTAATCAGAATTTGTAACTCTTTTTTTTCAGCATTAACTTCTTGCAAATTTTGTTCGGTGTTGTTAAGTAATTTATCTAATTTAAAATGATCGGCATTCACTAATTTTTTTGCTTTATTAATTAAAATAGAATTCAAACCAATCCGTTCAGCAATAGAAAAAGTATAACTACTACCTGGTTTTCCAATACTTAATTTGTATAAAGGCAATAAAGTTTTTTCGTCAAAAGCCATTGCAGCATTTATTATGCCATTAGTATTGTTAGCCATTATTTTTAAATTCAAATAATGAGTGGTTACAATACCCATTGCGTGTTTTTTACATAGCTCTTCTAAAATCACTTGAGCAAATGCTCCGCCTAAATTAGGGTCGCTTCCACTGCCTAATTCATCTATAAAAAACAAGGTTTTTCCATTAGCATTTTCTAAAAAGTATTTCATACTTATTAAGTGAGATGAATAAGTACTTAATTCAAATTCTATACTTTGCTCGTCGCCGATTTGAATAAATATTTGTTTAAATATTCCCATTGTAGATGTTGCTGCAGCTGCAACCAATAACCCACTTTGCATGAGTAGTTGATTAAGGCCAATGGTTTTCATAGCAACAGTTTTACCACCTGCATTAGGACCACTAATTAATAAAATTCTATCATTTTTATTTAAGCTAATGTTTAATGAAATAGTTTTTTTATTTGCTTGTTTATTGTACAAAAATAATAATGGATGATAGGCATCTTGTAAATCAACAAAAGCTTTATCAACAATATTGGGCATATTTCCATTGTAATCAATGGCCAGTTTAGCTTTAGCTTGTACAAAATCAAACTCGCCAATAATCGCTAAATAGTTTTCAAGCAATGGAGCATAAATACTGAGTCTTTGAGTAAGTTCTTTTAAAATTCTTAAGACTTCCTTTTTTTCATCTCCTTCTAAAGAATATAAATCATTGTTAAGCTGAATAGTTTCTTCTGGTTCAATGAATGCAGTTTTTCTGCTATCACTTTCGCCATGTAGTATTCCTTTTACTTGTCGTTTATATTCACTAAACACAGCAACTACTCTTCTTCCATTACTAAAGCTTTCATCAATTTCAGCAGTATAACCTGCTTTAGCAAGTTTTGCAATTACTTTATCGAAAACTCTTCTTAATTCATTTCTCTTCTTAAATATAGATAATCGTATTTTTTGCAAATCATCGCTAGCATTATCTCGTACTACACCTCCTTCATCAATAATTTCATCAATCCATTGTTGAATATTTTTTTCGTAATAAGATGATGAAGCAATTTGTTGTAAATAAGGAAATGCCATTTTTTTTTCTTCTGAAAACCATCTAAAGATAGATTCAACATTTACTGTTAAATTTTTTATTTGAATAAAATCTAATTCAGCTAAAGTTGCCCCATTAATACCAAGCAGTTTTATTATTTTACTAATATTATTAATAAACTGAATTGGAAAATAATGTTGATGTTGCAGCAACAATTTAAACTCATTAGTTTGATTAATTTGAGTTTCAATGTACTTGATGTGTGTATGAATTCTTAATTCTTCAACCCGGTTTATTGCAAATTCAGTTTGGCAATAATGGAGTAAGAATTTTTTTATTTTATTGAACTCGAGTTGGGTTAGGGTAGTTTGAGGGTACAATAGCATAGTAATCAAAAATTCATTTCATCAATCAATTCAGTACCATCTTTTAGCTTAAAAGTAAAATGTTTTTGGGCAAGATAACTAAACATTACAACAAATACTGTTGTAATAATTTTTGAAAAATTGGCATCCCATTTAAAAAATTCAACAAAGAATTTCATAAACCCATAATTTAAAACTAGGCAAAACATTACAACAGCAAAGTATTTAAACAATTGCTCTTTAGCTTCTGAGTTTTCGATTGGAAAAACAACATATCTATTTAAATAAAATCCTGTGGGAAATGAAAAACAAAAACTAAATAAAAATGAAGCTATGTAAGAACTAACATAGATATCAGACATAATATGTAAGGGATGTTTTTGCAAAACCCATTCGTTACAAATAATAAATAAACAAATATCTAATAATGTATTAGCACTGCCACATGCTGCATACCTAAAAGTTTGCAGAGGCATTATTTTTTTAAATGGAGGATAAAAAAAATCAATAAAAGATAAAAAAAAAGCTCTTATACTTAAATGTATATGTTTCATGGAGCTTTAAATAAATTTGAATAATACGATGAATTACTGATTTCTTCTTTGTCGTTTTTTATCTCTATGTTTTAAGATGGGCACTTTACTTTCTGTGCCATTTAAAATACGACTAATATTTTTCTGATGAGTTAAAATTACCATTAATGCAACGATGATTGCAAAACCTCTATATAAAGGTTCTTGTGCATTATATATAAACAAGATAAATACCATAAAAGCTACTCCTGCTAATACAGAACTTAAAGAAACAAAACGTGTAAGAAATAATACTAATAAGAAAACTAAAATACAAAGCAATGCAACAATAGGTTGAATTGCCAAAGCCATTCCAAATAAAGTAGCCACTCCTTTACCACCTTTGAAATTTGCCCATATTGGAAAAACATGACCTAATACAGCAGCCAATCCTAAGCCAATCATAAAATTAGTTCTGTGCAATTCATTAGTGCTATAATGTGACACTAATAAATATAATGATGTAGCAACAACTCCTTTTAAAATATCAACAACCATTACAATGCTGCCCCATTTTTTTCCTAAAACTCTAAAAGTATTTGTTGCACCAGAATTACCACTTCCATAATCTCTTATATCAATATTGAAAAAATGTTTGCTTACCAAAAGTGCAGTTGGAATGGATCCAATTAAATATGCTAATATGATAAGAAGTATTTCATCCATAGTTTAACCTATCTGTTGAATGGGTTGCAAATATAGCCAATGCCATTAAATTAATAATTAATTAATGTAGTTTTTAACATTCGTTTAAAATGCAATTATTTATTGAACAGTATTGCAATCCAATCATTTTTAGTCACAGTTTTTTGATGTTTCCATTGTTTTTCTTGAGCAATTTGTAGAATTTCTTCTTCATCATTTTGCAATAATCCACTCAATATTATTACAGCATTTGCTGATGCTGTTTGATGCAAGTTTTCAAAATTATCTTGTATAATATTTTTATTAATGTTTGCTATAACAACATCAAATGATTGTTCTACAATAGCTGTATCAGCTTTTACAATTTTTATTAAAGTACAATTATTTTGTATGATATTTTCATTGGCATTTTCAATACACCAATCATCATAATCAATGGCCAAAATATTTGTTGCTCCTAATTTTTCTGCAAGAATGGCAAGTATTCCTGTACCCGTTCCAAAATCAAAAACTGTTTTATTATTAAATTCAATGTATTGCATTAATTGCATTACTAAAAATGTGGTAGCATGATGACCAGTACCAAAACTCATTTTTGGTGTAATAATAATTTCGTGTTGTACATTTTTTATTGTTGAATGAAAAGCAGCTCTCACTCCAACAAAATCATCAACTGTAATAGGTTCGAAATTCGATTCCCATAATGCATTCCAGTTTTGATGAGGAATAACTGTTTTTGTAAAATTAATTTGATGAAGCTCTAATAAATTATTCAACTCTTGTTCATCAAATTCACTTTCATTAATTATTGCAATTAGCCTTTTGCTTTCTTGCTGAAAACCATCATAACCTATTTCACTAAGTTGAGAAATTAAAAGTTCCTGAATTTCTTCATCATTAGTTTCAATTGAAATTTCTAAATAATTCATATTGCTGTATTAAAAATAAAAAACCGCCTCAAAAATGAGGCGGTTTTGGTTATGTTAAACTATTAAATTTTAATATTTAACAAATTTCAATGTTGATCCTTCATTCGATTTAGATGAAATTAATTTCACTAAATAAGTTCCAGCAGCTAATCTGCCCACATTTAATTTAGTGTTGTTCGAGCCTACTTCTACACTCATATTTTGTTGCAACAATTGTTTGCCATAAATATCTGTTACTACTAATACTACTTTCTCTGCATTTGGTGCATCAATGGTTATCGTTACTTCTTCTGTTGCAGGGTTTGGATACAAACCACTCATCTTAATGGTACTTACTCTATCTCCTTTAATTACTATCGTATTACTATAACTCGTTTTGCCATTTAAATCTACTTGGCGTAATCTGTAATAATAAACACTTGATGATAATTGATTATCCATAAAGCTATAACTTAACTCATGGTTGCTATTGCCATTATCTCCTTTAGAGTTTACAAATCCTAAACTGCTGAAGGTTCTACCATCTACACTTCTTTCAACATCAAAGCCTTTATTGTTTTGTTCTGTACTGGTTGTCCATCTTAATACATTACCTACTGCTTCTTTTACTCCAGCAAAATTTAAATAACTTACAGGTAAAGTACAGTTTACAATAATATTTGCTGTATCCATACTTGAACAAGTGGATGCATTGGTTGAGGTCGCTGTGTATTTAGTAGTTGATCCTGGTCGTGCATATACACTATCTCTTAATCCTCCTGAGTATGCAGTTGTTGCTGCTGCATCTGTAAACAATCCTGTGGTTGGTGTCCAAACATAAGTTCCTGCTCCTACTCCTCCAATGGCTTTTAATTTCTGTGCAGGACTATTAGTACATTGTGTGGCACTATTGGGTGTTACAACTACTGATGATGGATTGGCATTAATGGTTAATGTTACAGCTGTTCTAGTTAAACTCTTACAACCATTTGCACTATCTTGAGCATAGTAAGTAACTGTACCCACACTATTTAAAGTTGGAGAATTTACTAAAGTACCTCCAGAAGCTGCAGTATACCATTTTACATTACTACCTGTTGCAGTTGCAGTTAATGTTTGTAATGGTGTTTGTGCACATTGTGTCTGATTACCACCACTTGTTGGAGAATTTACTACAGTTACTGTAGTAGTTCCACTTCCTAAAGTTCCAGAATTTATACAACCAGTTGAATCTGTTAATTTAACAATAGTATAAGTTTCTGTTGCTTCTGCATTATCCCAAACTATAAATGGATTTGAAGATGTAGTGATAGTATCATTTGGACTTCCACCACTATTTGTAACAACAAATGTCCAAGGAGCTGTACCAGTAAAGTTTATGGTATAAAGTAAACTATCTCCTTTACAAATAGTACCAGAACCAGTTAATGAAGAAATGGTAGGTATTGGATTTATTTTTAATGTAACAGCAGTTCTTGCCAAACTATTACATCCACTAGTACTATCTTGAGCATAATAAGTAATTGTACCAACAGAATTTAATGTTGGTGAAGTCACTTTTGTACCACCACTTGCAGCTGTCCACCAAGTCACATTCGAACCAGTTGCTGTTGCTGTTAATGTTTGTGTTGGAGATTGTTTACATTGAGTTTGATTACCACCACTAGTAGGTGCAGGTATAGCATTTACAGTTAGTGTTGCGTTTACATTTGTTGTTCCATTCCAAGGACCACCAGCATAACCACCATATAAGAAATTACTACAAGGTAATTTAAAACGACTTGCCAAATAATAATTACCTTGAGGCAAGTTTGAGAAAGTGTAAGTAAATTCATCATCATTTCCAACCTGAACATTGAAAGTTGCCAAATACCAATTTGATGCTGCCCAAGTTGATGGATTAGTGTTAGTAGTTGATAATCCAATCCAAGCTTGCATTCCAACTGCTGCACCTGGTGCTTCAGTATAACCAGCTTTATAAACTCGTGCATATACTGTATAACTTCCACAAGTGTTTATTGTTCCACTTTGTGGATGTTGAAAATTCCCCCAATCAATAGTACAACTATCCACAGTAATAGTTCCACTTAAAGTATCTGGTCTACAAAGTCCTGTTCCAATTACTTTATAATTATATACTCCAACTGCTGTAGGAGTACCACTAATTCTAATAGTATCTGCAGTTAAAACAGCAGTTACACCAGCAGGTAAGCCCACTGAACTAGAACCTGTAGCATTAGTTACTTTATACTTAATTAAATTAATTGATCTACCTAAATTAACTGTTTGAATATTTCCTCCAGAAACATAGGCTATACTTGTATTTGGATTTATAGTTATAGCTACTGTATTTGAACTGGTACAACTTGTTGATGGATTCGTTGAAATAACTGTATAGGTGATTGGAGAACTTGCAAAAGTTTTTACAACAGTACCACTTGTTGTTGTTAAAGCTGTAGCAGGTGTCCATGCAAACGTAGTTGAAGCATTACCTGTTAAACTTACATCATCAACAACCCAAACATAACCCCAATTTGATAAATATCTCCAACGAAGTTTTACACTCGACTGACCCATATATATTGCAGGTACAGTTATTGTTGAAGTAACTGGAACTTGGGCATTGTTAGTAGTTGTTCCAACATCTGCGCCACTATAATTTATAAGGTCATTCCAAGTAACTCCATTATCTGTAGTTATTTGAACTTTTACTTGTTCTATAGGGCTACTTGATGCCCAATATCTATATAAATTTTTAAAGGTTAAAGTTGCATCTCCAACAAAACCAACTGTACTAAATGAGTTGCTCGTCATAAATGTTCTAGTAAAACTACCAGAACCTCCTGCATCGGCATTTGCATATGCAAAATTGGAACCAGTTACACTAAAGTTAGAGAATGTGATTGAACCACTTGGGTCAGTATATGGTGCTGGTTGAATACGCCAAATTTGACTGGAAACTGCTGTTCCAGTTGAAGCAGAATCTTCAAAAGTCCAACCTGGAGCTCCAGATTCAAATCCTTCAGAAAGAATGGTAACATTTGAAACTGTACCACCACTTGCTGTTAAGGTTACGGTATCTGTAGCACATTTTGCTGAACTAGTAGGTGTAATTGTAATAGCAGATGGTGCAACTTTTACAGTTACTATAATTTGCTTGGTATTAACACAACCTGCTCCATCATTTCCAGTAACTGTATATGTTCTGGTTGCAGTAGCTAATGTACTTACAGTTGCTCCTGTTGCAGAACTTAATTCTGTATTAGGGCTCCAAGTATAATTAAAACTAGCTGTACTGCTTGCTGTCATTGATGTTGGTGTTTCTTCTGGGCATCTATTAATAGACGCAGGAGTGATGGTTATTGCAGGTGCCGCTGTAACATTTGCAGTAACTAATGTTCTTGGTGCAGATTCGCAACCTGTTGACACTAACCAATTATAGAAATAATAATAAAAACCAGAAAGCACAGAACCAGTTAAACTTATAGTACCTGGTACTGTATAAGTTTGCCAAGTTGTTAATGAATATCGTATTAACAATGATGTTGGTGCTGGAGTAGAATGTTGTCTCATTTGATAACCAGTTCCAGTTGGAATAATAAAATTCACAGGAACAGTTTGAACCACTGGTGCTCCTGTTGTTCCAGAAACTGTTGTTGTTGTTGTATAAGAAACTACTGGCGTTGTGCTTGTTCCTACAAATACTCCAATTGATATTACAGAACCAATTGGACCTGTAGGATAAACATCAACAGAATTTATTGTAAGACCGTTAGGATTTAATACGTCAAAAATAATTCCTGCACCTGTAGTAGTGTTTTGTCCACTTGGACCACTAAACCCAGCAACACTAGTATTTGGTGCACCAATATATGATGAGCTTCCTCCAGAATTTGCAGCAACATAGTAAGGTGTTGTTGTTGTAATTGTAGGTGTTGTAAATAAAGTTCCTGAAGCCACAGGTGTACCACCAGTTGAAGCTGAATACCAATTTAAAGTAGCACCAGCACTTGCCGTTGCTCTTAAATTAACTGTTCCTGTTCCACATCTTACAGAATCAGTAGTTGTTAAAACACTTGGATTGTTTACAATAATTGTATCTGCATTAGATGTTGTACATGTAGTTGCACCTATTTTAACCATAACTCTATAATAGGTTGTGGTACTTAAAATTGGAGTTGTATAGGTAACTGCATTAGCACCAGAAACATCACTAAATGAAGTATTATTTAATGAGCTTTGCCATTGAATGGTAGCTGTACCATAACCAGTTGAAGGGGTTAAACCAAAAGTTGTAGAACCACTTAAACATTGTTGTTTAGTTGTTGTTGCTGCAACTGTTGGAGTTGCTGGTAAAGTTGTAACTTTTGATGTGGCTAAATTGGCACAAAGTGAAGTTGTATTATTTGAAGTACAACTGTATGTAGTGGTGTCTGCAGCTGCAGATTTTACATAAACTGTTGTTGCACTTGCTCCAGCAACATAAGGCACTGTACAAGCAACATCTGTAAATAAATTAGTAGTTGGTGTCCATTTGTAAGTGTTGTAATCTGCCAAATTAGAAGTTACAGAAATGGTTGCAACAGTATTATTACAAACAGTTTGATTTCCCGTAATAGTTAAAACTGATGATGCTGTTACTGTTACTGTTGCTGTTACTGCAACACGAGGGCTTGAGCAAGATAATGATGTATTAACAATCATATTTGGTCTTGCATTACCTGCTCCAGTAGGTGTTGCAGCAGATAAAATTGCTGCAGATGTTGCTCCATCTGCTCGGTAATAATTACAACTTACAAAACCTGGGTCACTATTTGTCATTTGAACATTATCATTTGTGCCACCAATATTTGCATTGCTGTAAGAGGTTTGTATTACCAAATTACTTGTGCCATCCCAGTTAAAAGGGGTTACCAATGTATGGGTATTATTACCTACAACAATAGGTGTAGGACCAGCAGGAATAACATTTATTAATCCACCAATAAATGCTGTAGCTGTTAAAACAGAATTGGTAGTTAATGCCATATCTACTTGAAAATCTTGCAAAGTGCCAGTAAAGGTTGAACCAACAGCAGCCACACTAAATGAAATAGAGTTTATTGGTGAACCAGGACTTACCCCTGCTGCAGCTAACTCACTTGCTCTTATTAACATTTGATGTTTTGCACCACCATAGTAATTCGAATAAGGAGATGGATAACCTGTAGTTGCATTTGTTGCAGTTGAAGTTCCAAAAACTGCATCGCCTGGAGCAATGTTTTCAGCACTTGCATAATATTTAGTTGTTGCAGCAATACTAGGTGTACTGAAAGGCGAGCCTGTGCCAATGGCAGCACCACCTGTTGAGTCTGCATACCATTTTATAGTTGTACCAGAGCTGCCTGTAGCTTTAATTACTACACTACCAGTACCACAACGTGCAGAATCTGTTTTCGCTGTAATACTATTTGAAAAAGTTAATTGAACGGCAGTTGAATTAACAGTTGCTGGACCATTTTGGCAAGTCACTGCACATCTAAAAAAAGTAGCTACTGTAGGTGTTGCAGTATAACTTGTTCCTGTTGCCCCAGAAATATTAGAATAGCTAGTGCCATTAGTGGAGCTTTGCCATTGATACGCTACTCCAGTTCCTGCAGTAGCGTTTTGCATAGTTAAAATAGAACTATTGCCTAAACATAAATTATTTGCAGAAGCTACAGTTGATCCTGGTGTTGGAGTTGTACAAGTAAATGATCCAATACCATTTAATTCCCAAGCACCCATATCTGGTGCAGAGCCTGTGCCTAAATAACCAGCATTTCCTTGTCGAATTGTTCCTATATTATCATCAGTAATTCCACTAATATTTATGCCTCCACTTTCACATGGTTTAGCTGAAGATATTTTATATTTTAAGAAGTTAGCATTTAAAGGATCTATACTCTGAAATTCTGGATCAACTGAAACTGATGCGGCTTCTCTTGGTGCCATAGTTCCGGGAGTTGATGAAAATATTTGATAATCGCTAATGGTATTTGCAGAATTGGTTCCATCAGAATATATATAATTATTTCCAACTGGAATGCCTACATAAAACAAATTATAGTTAGATGTTGTAGCATAATTATTTAATGAATTAGCAACAGAACCAAGATTTCTTCTTAGAGCTACCGTTGTACCTGCACCATTTGCTGTTGAAGTATTTACAATAATATTGTTTCTTAAATCTAATGTTGAAGTTGTTGCTGTTGCACTTGATGCATGATAAATACCAGATGTACTAAAGTTTGCTCCAGATGAAGTAGCATTTAAATTAATAGTATTGAAATACACATTTACATTACCTGCTGAGGTTGAACTGATACTAATTCCTCTAATTAAACCAAGAGAATCCACAGATGCAAAACTTGCGTTTGGTGCATTTAAATCGCTGATTAAATTATTATAAATTCTTGCTACTCCACTTGTGCCTAAACTACTAATAATAATTCCTGAAACTGCAGCAACACCAACATTGGTACTTGAAATATTATAGATTTTATTTTTAAACACATTAGGAGAACTACTTGCCATATTTATCCCTGCAATTATTAAACCATTAGAACTAATGTTTCTAATCATATTGTTTGAAACAGTTCTTACACCAGTTGTAGTGCTTGTAAATATTCCATAAGTTGTACCAGTACCAGAGTGAATAATACTATCAATTGAATTGAAATTATAATTTTCATTTGTAGGAGAAGCAATGTTATAAATACCATACATTGGCGATGTACCTGTTGTTTTTATACATTTTAAATTCTTTACAATGTTACTATCACATACAACAGTTCCTGTAGAAGTTTGAATTCCATAAACAGTACTTGTTGTACCTGTTCCATCAATACCTAAATTATTTACAAAATTCTTTTTTACAGTTTGATTAGTACCTGAACTAGTAAAAATACCAATAATAATCCCTCCAGTTGTACCAACTCTTAAATGGTTTATAACTGTATCTCCAATAATATTGAGGTTAGTAGCAGCACCTGTATTGTAAATTAAATAATTAACCCCTGTTCCTGTTGATCCAGAACTTCCATAAGTTGTATTAGAAACTTTATTACTTAAAATATTTACAGTAGCAGCTGATGCACTGTTAAAAATTGGATAGAATACAGCAGATGTTGCTGCTGAATTATTCTCTGCTGTTATAGAATTATTAGCAATAGTGGCAGTATTAGCTGCGGCTGTAGAGCCAATTGCATTTTCAATGCCTGATAGTTGTGATGCAATAGCACTACTTTTAACAGTAACATTATTATTTGTTATAGTAATATTTGCACTAGTACCTGCTTGTGCATATATACCTCTTATAATACTTACATGATTTGAACCAGAACCGTTGTTGTTATTTACTAAATTGTTTGAAATATTTAAACTCCATTGATTATTAGCTCTTATTCCAGCAGCTGGATTTGTTGCACCTGCAACTCCTCCAAAATTTAAAATAGTATTTCCTGTTGCAACAGAATTTCCACCAATATCATTATTTAAATCTCCTAAAAAAGTAGTAGCTACAGGTGCTGGACCAACACCTGCAGTTGCAGCAAACCCAGATAATCCAATGCCATAATTTCCCCCATTAATTGTGTTTGAATAAAATTTATTATTAGAGTTGGTACCATTGGTAGCAAGAGTTCCACCATTGGTTGGAGTTAAAGATGTTGTAGCTGTAGTTTGCAATGCATTAATTACTAAAATTGATACAGCACCTTCAATCATAGGAGCTGTCGCACTGGCATTATTAGTATTTGGCAAATTGAAAACACAGTTTTGTATGGTATTATTATTACATCCATCGCTTGCAGCTCTTTTAAACAATCCAACAGCAAACTCCATTGTTGCAGGATTTGTTGCATTACCATCTGTTAATGTTAAGCCATTAATGGTTATATAATCTGCACCTACTAATTTTAAAATACCATCGGGTACAGGACTTGTTGATGTAGCAATACCTACCCCTGCATTTAATGTAACAATTCCACTTGCTTTAACAATGGTAACTGTATTAGTTGAACTTAAAACCGGGTTTAAAGTTGCACTTCCAAT